>JBBTCR010000615.1:0-10056 GCA_038043105.1 Bacteroidota bacterium | reverse complement strand
CTCTAACTGCATCTGGTTCTTCTCCGCAAACTCTTTCACATAATGTTCTACAAGGAGGGTAATGTCTTCCCGCCGATTTCGAAGTGGAGGGATAACGATGTTCACCGAGCGAAGCCGGAAATACAAGTCGGGTCGAAAGCGCTTGTGCTGTACTTCATACTGCAGGTCCTTATTCGTCGCCGCAACGACTCGGACATCGGATTTGCGCGGCGCAGAGGAGCCAACGCGCATGAACTCGCCGCTCTCCAATACCCTCAACAGCTTCACCTGTGTCGCCAATGGCATCTCGCCGATCTCATCGAGGAAGATCGTGCCGCCATCGGCAATTTCAAAATATCCCTTTCGCGTCTCAATCGCACTTGTGAACGAGCCCCTCTCGTGGCCAAACAGCTCGCTTTCAATCAGTCCTTCCGGGATGGCAGCGCAGTTGACCGTGACAAGCTGTCTTTTCGAACGTTTACTTGCGTTATGCAGCGCGCGTGCGATTATTTCCTTCCCAACGCCGCTCTCGCCGGTGATCAATACTGTGATGTCTGTCGGCGCGACCTGCTGGATGACATCGATGATTTCCTGAATCTCCAGCGACTTTCCGATGATGCCATGCTCTTTTTGAAAGGCGTCACGATCCATGCAGCTTCAACTCCTCTTCGCGGTCATAGGCTGTGCTCAACGCGTAACAACAATGGTGTCGAGATTGTACTTCTTCTTAATCTCGCCGCTGAACCGCTTCGCGTCTTCCTGCTTGTGGAATTCCCCTACCCAAACCTTATGAAATTTCTTCCCATTGTTGCCTATGGTGAAAATGCTTGAGCTGTACCCATCGCGCTCAAATCGTGCCTTCAACTCTTCTGCGTTCTGCAGCACAGAGAATGTTCCCGCCTGGACTGTGTAGATGACCGAAAATTTTTCCGTTTTGCCTGGCTGGGTCACAACAGCAGGTGTTTCCTGAGGAACGGCTTTCGGCTCTTCAACCACCGGTTGATCCGCAGCATAGGTTGAATAGGGGTAATCCCGCTTGAGCTGCTCCATTTTTTGATCGGCTGTCTTGTAGAGGCCAATGGAATAGTAGTATTGATAAAGCTTGAAGAGCGCGTCGTCGGCCCACTCGCTTTGCGCGAAATTGTCAACGATGGTATGATAAATCTTCGCTGCCTCGGTTCCATCCGTCGTCAGAACCCCCTGCAAATAGAGCACACCCGGATGGTTCTGGAACTTCGTCATCATCGTGGGAAGCTCGGCCTTGACTGCATCACCCTGACCCTTTTCAATGAGCTCAAGTCTCCGTTGGATGTCCGGCTGTCCGCTCTGAGAAGTTTGTGAAAACGAGGGTGTCGCGAGCGCAACGATAAGACTCGCTGCAGCCACTGCAAGGCGAGAAGGACTTCTCTTCATATCGTGCATCCCTCCTTATCCATTCGCGACTAATTTTGAGGTTTCGTAGACCCGCGTGGTGTTTGCCACAGGTTGACCAAACAGTGTCGCAGAATTAGCGCGTTCGATCTTGATGTCGAGGAACTGCCCGATCTGAGCGTCCCCCTTGGGAAACACCACCATCTTGTTCGTGTCGGTGCGGCCGCTGTATTCACTGGTGGATTTCTTGCTCTCTCCTTCGACAAGAATCTCCACTGTCTGCCCGACCATCTCTTGATTCCTCTTGTAAGAGATCTCACGCTGAATGTCTATGATCTCGTTCAGGCGTTCAATCTTGATCTCCTCGGGGATATCATCTCCCAGATGCCACGCTTTGGTATTCTCACGCGGAGAATAACGGAAGGTGAACGCTCCATCGTATTCTACCTGGCGCAAGACATCGAGCGTCATCTTGTGATCGTCGTCCGTTTCTGTTGGGAATCCAGCAATGATATCGGTCGAGAGGCTCACCCCCGGAATCATCGAGCGAATTTTCTTCACAAGCTTCAGATACTGAGCGCGCGTGTACGTCCGATTCATCAGTTCAAGAATTCTGTCCGAACCTGACTGCACCGGAAGGTGAATGTAGCTGCAAATGTTTTCATGCTCAGCGATCGTTTGAATGAGCTTCTCGGACATGTCCTGAGGATGCGAGGTCGTAAAGCGAATCCTCATGGTTCGATCGACACGGGCCGCACTCGCCATCAGGTCGGCAAAGTCGTGCTTACCGTCATTGTACGAGTTGACGTTCTGGCCAAGGAGTGTCACTTCCTTGAAGCCGCGCGCGGCGAGGAGCTCAATTTCCCGGACAACACTCTCGAGGGACCGACTCCGCTCACGTCCTCGCGTGAATGGGACGACACAGAATGTGCAGAACTTATCGCACCCTCGCATCGCGGAGATCCACGCGCTGATTCCGTCGGTGCGGAGGGGAATGATGTCGTCATAATTCTCGACGCGCGAGAGGCGAACGGCGATTCCTTTTTGCCCCGCAATCGCGTTCTCGATGAGCTCGGGCAGCCGCCGGTACTCATCAGGCCCAACCACCAAATCGATGTGGCCTTCGGATTCCAGAAGATCCTTCCGAAGTCGCTCGGCCATACAGCCCAGGACAGCGATCACTATTCCAGGGTTTTCTCGCTTGAAGTGCTTGAAGTCCCCGAGCCGACCATAAATGCGCTGTTCAGCGTTTTCGCGAACTGCACACGTATTCACGAACACAACGTCCGCATGGTCGAGGGCGTTCGTTTGCATGTAGCCTGCACTGCCAAGAATGCTGAGGACGACCTCGCTGTCCGCCAGATTCATCTGGCATCCGTACGTTTCAAGATAAATGTGCCGTTGAACGCTCATAGTAGTAAGTATGCTCTCAGGGCAAGCGAATATAGTGAAAGAATGACAGACAAGCAATCGGGCGTCATTTCATTAAACTCTTTTAATACGAACGGGATTCTTGAGATTCTGAGGGCGAGCCCCAAATGGATTGACAAATAGTCAGTTAGCAGACGGTGAAAATCCCGTTGATTCAGGTCTGAAAGTACGGTATATTCACACCGAATCAAGCATTCAAAAGGTGCGGATAGGCATTGGGAGCGCTTGAGACCACGTAGGTGTGACGGAGCCTGCACGCGAATTCTTCAGTCCTCTCTGCTGCTTTACTTCCAACATCGAAGGACAAACCAATGGTACCCCTCTTGCAAGACATCAGATCAAAAGCAAAGCGGATCAAGCGGCACATCGTTCTGCCAGATGCTACCGATGAACGTGCAATCCGGGCTGCAAGGATTTGTGTGGATGAAGAACTCGCGACGATCTCACTGGTAGGTAAAGACGATGACATTCGAGCCAAAGCGCAGCAGGCTGGCGTGAGCCTGGATAAAGTTCGAATCGTCGACCCGGAGAAGTCCGACAAGCTGAATGAATTCATCAACATCTATTACGATTTGCGGAAGGAGAAGGGCATGCAACTGGAGCAGGCTCAACAGACCATGCGCCGATCGTTATTCTTTGGGGCGATGATGGTTCGGCAAGGGACGGCGGATGGAAGCGTCGCGGGTTCACTCTCGACCACGGGGGACGTGCTGCGCGCGGGGATCCAGATCATCGGCGTGGCGGAAGGAATCAGTATCGTGTCGAGCTTCTTCCTGATGATCTTTCCGCAAAAGACGTACACGTTTGCGGATTGTGCTGTCGTTCCTGATCCGACCGCCGAGCAGCTTGCTGACATTGCGATCGCTTCGGCAGAGAATCACAAGAAGTTGACGGGGGAAGAGCCACTCGTTGCGATGCTCTCCTTTTCGACGAAGGGAAGCGCCGAGCATCCGTTTATTGAGAAAGTGCAACAGGCGACGGCCATCGTGAAAAAGAAAAAGCCGCAGTTGCCTGTTGACGGTGAGCTGCAAGTTGATGCAGCTATTGTCGCGTCCGTGGGCGAACGAAAAGCTCCGGGCAGCCCCGTTGCAGGCAAGGCGAACGTGTTGGTGTTCCCGGATCTTGATGCGGGCAACATTGCCTACAAGATTGCGCAGAGGATGGGCGGGGCCGAGGCAGTTGGCCCGATCGTTCAAGGCCTTCGCAAACCAGCCTTCGACCTGTCTCGCGGGTGCAGTGTCGAAGACATCGTGAATGTGGTCGCTATCAACGCGGTGATGGGCACTGTGTGACAAGACCTCAACGCTACCGGTTCCTGGATCTCTATCGCGGACTCATCGTCCTCTTCATGCTCGAAGGGCACGTGCTGCGCGCCCTGCTGACCGCGGACGCGCAGCGCTCGGGCCTCTTCGTGCTGCACGAGCTCGCACACGGCATCACGGGACCGGGATTTCTTTTTGGGGCAGGCTTTGCGTTCGCTATCGCAACGCAGCGTCGCTGGGAGCACCTTCTCTCTTTCACGCCGGCGTTTTTCCGACGCGCCGGGCGCCTGTTGCTCCTCGTTCTGATTGGATACGCTCTTCACATTCCGTTCCTCTCGCTTACAAAGATGCTGGAGCAATCGACCCCTCAGCAATGGACTTCCTTTTTCTCATTTGATGTGCTCCAGTGCATCGGCGTCACGCTTCTTGGTCTGCGGGTGCTGCTGTTGATCTTGCAGTCCGAGACATTCTTCATCCGTTCTGTTCTGTTGATTCTGCTTGTCGTCGTCTATGGGACACCGTTCTTCTGGTCGTCAGAGCTAAATCAAAAGGTTCCCCAGTTCTTGGGTATGGCGATTGACGGCCTGGGCGCATCACCATTTCCTCTCTTTCCCTACTCGGGATTTCTTCTGGCTGGGACTGCGGTAGCGTGGAGATTTCTGCGGCATGCGCAGGAAGGGACCGAGGACAAATTCGTGCGAAATCTCGCTGTTCTTGGGCTTTTTCTTGTCATTCTGGGTCATTTTATGGACTGGCTCCCCGTTCAAACGTATCGTGACTACAGCTTTTGGTTCACAAGTCCGAACTACTTCTGGATACGTCTGGGTGTCCTCTGTCTGCTCCTCAGCGGACTCTGGGTCTTCGAAAGCCTTGTCGTTCATCGTGAGGGCGCTGATGTCTGGATGCCGAAGTGGCTCATCATCTTGGGTGTCGAATCATTTGTCGTATACATCTCACATCTGATTCTGCTCTACGGATGGGTCACCAATCCTCAGCAGAACATGACCGTGTGGTGGGGCCTGAAGTTGACGATCGGCCCGACTCTTGTTGCGTTCTTAGGATTTACAATCGTTATGGTGATGATTGCTCAGCTTTGGCACTATGTGAAGAAACAACATCCCATTCTCATGAAGGGGGTGTATTGGTATCTTGGCGTTACATTTGGGTACTATTTCTTGACGAGTCCGTATTAGCGTGATGACAAAAGCATCATTTGCAACTCCCCCTACTTTTCAGTATCATCGGGCGAGTTCAAGTGCAGCTGTTTCTCTTATCATTCCCACCACATTCTGAACCGCAATGAAGAGCAAACAGAAAGCATCCTCCTCAACACATCTCAAGCCAGCTCCCACACCGAAAGAGCTTTCAGTCGACAAGCTCCGCTGGCGCTGCGATCCGAAATCGCTCGATGTGAAAACAAGTTCTGACATCAAGCCGAGCAGGGAGATCATCGGTCAGGAGCGCGCGCTCCGAGCTTTGCGGGTCGGACTGGCGATGAGTCATTTCGGTTACAACATCTTCGTAACGGGTCTTTCCGGTACGGGCCGTACGACCACGATCAAGCGAATGCTTCACGAGTTTGAGAGCAAACGGGGTCAGCTGCGTGACCACTGCTATGTCTACAATTTCAAGAACCCTGACATGCCGCTTGCGATCTCTTTGCCAGCCGGACAAGGCAAAGCGCTCAAGGATGACATGGCCAATTTCATCCGCGATCTCATGCGGGATATTCCAGCCCTGTATGAGAGTCATCGATACCAGGAAGCGCGTAAATCCGTCCTCGGCCACTTCCAAGATCGGCAGAGAAGCGTTTTGCTGGATTTTGAGAAGCGTGTGAAGGAGAAGGGCTTCGAACTCGTTCAGGTACAGGTCGGGAATCTGATGCGGCCCGACATCGTGCCGGTCATGGGCGGCAAGGCTACGAATTTTGATGAGATCGAGGCGCTGGTGCAGAAGGGGGAATTCCCGAAGGAAGAGTTCGAAGCGTTGAGGCAGATGCAGGAGCAGCTCGAGAAACAAATGGCGACCGTTTTTCGGGAGCTTCGCAACATCGAGAAGAAGGTGCAGCAGTCGTTGGGAGAGGTAGAGGAGCGGCTGGTGATGCCGTTGGTGGATGAAGGTATCGAAGTCTTGAAGACGACGTACGATAGCAAGAAAGTGCACGCGTACCTGGAGGATGTGCGCGCGAACATCAAACAGAATCTGGATCGTTTCCACAAGCCTCCGCAGGGGGCGCCATCAGTTGAGCAGGAAGAAGAACAGGAGGAGGATGATTTCCTCGAGTACCAAGTGAACTTGCTCGTCGACAACTCACAGGCCGAGCATATACCAATTATTATCGAAACCAACCCGAGGTACAAGAATATCTTTGGAACGGTCGAGCGGGTGATCGACAGAGGGGGCGTATGGCGGACGGACTTCATGCAAATCAAACCGGGTTCACTGCTGCAGGCGGATGGGGGATACCTCGTCCTCAATGCCCTCGACACCTTAATCGAGCCCGGGGTCTGGCAGGATTTGAAACGGTCGCTTCGTACCGGAAAGATTGAAATCCACACCTTTGAACCGATGTACGGTTTTGCGCCGACAGGCATGAAGCCGGAAGCGGTTGAGCTCAACGTGAAGGTGATAATGATCGGTGATGCGGAAATCTACCAACTCCTGTATCTCCGGGACGACGACTTTAAGAAGATTTTTAAAATCCGGGCCGATTTTGACTATGAGATGCCCAAGGATGCCGGGTCCGTCGCACAGTACCTGCGCTTCATCAAAATGGTGTGTGACGACGAGAAGCTCAGGCCGTTCGATCAAGGAGCGATGGCGAGCATTATCGAGTTCGGTGTTCGGCTCTCCGGAAGGCAAAATAAGCTCTCGACGCGTTTCAACATCATTGCTGACGTCATCCGGGAAGCAAACTACTGGGCTGGCGAGGAAAAAGCCAAGATTGTCTCAGCACGACATATCAAGAAAGCCATCGACGAGAGAGTCTATCGTGTCAAGCTCGTTGAAGACAAAATCCAGGAGATGATCAACGAGGGGACGTTGATGATCGACACGGAGGGAGCCGTCGTTGGACAGGTGAACGGTCTCTCTGTGTACGATATGGGTGAGCATGCGTTCGGGAAACCTTCACGCATCACAGCGAAGACGGCTCTTGGTCGCGCCGGAGTCATTAACATCGAGCGCGAGGCAGAGATGAGCGGCCCAACGCACAACAAGGGTGTGGCGATTCTCAGCGGGTATCTTCGCAGCAGGTTCGCCCAAGACAAGCCGCTGATTGTGAGCGCCAGCATCACCTTTGAGCAATCCTACGGCGGCGTCGACGGTGACAGCGCCTCATCAACGGAAATCTATGCCATCCTCTCCAGTCTTGCCGAAGTCCCGCTGCGCCAGGACATCGCCGTGACCGGCTCGGTGAATCAGAAGGGAGAGATTCAACCGATCGGCGGTGTCAATCTGAAGATCGAAGGTTTCTTTGATTCGTGTCAGGCTCGTGGTCTGACGCGCAAACAGGGCGTCATCATTCCCGCCCAGAATGTCAAAGATCTGATGCTGAGGGAAGATGTGATTGATGCGGTCAGGAAGAAGAAATTTCACATCTATTCTGTGTCGACCGTCGACCAGGGCATCGAGATTCTGACAGGGAAGAAGGCCGGCGTGCAGCGGCATAACGGTTCATTTGAGCCGGGCTCCATCAGCCACCTTGTCAACGAAAAGCTGCGAACGTACGCGGAAGAGTGGAAACGGTTCGAAGCGGGGAAAGAGTGACTACCGATGGTAGTGTCCTCGATGAATGATCAGAAGGACGAGGGATGAGGCTGATGCTGCCGGTCATTGAGTTGAGCAGCTTCCGTTCTATCGACCGTTCGTCCTCGCGGCCTTGCTTTTCGCTTCCCGATTTCTGATATTGGTTCGCGATTCGCCACATCGCGTTCTACCCACTCTCCGCACAGAATGCAGGGAAGAAGGCTGAGCATCATTCCCATTGCCAAGGCGATGATCACTCGTGACCTCAAAATAGCGCGGAAAATCTGGACTGTCCCGCAGGCATTTCAATACTGTGAGCGCCTCACGTACGACCACTACGAGAATTTCCCCGTGGCGTCGCTTTTTATTCCGAAGGACAAACGGCGTTATGTCTGTGCGATCTATTCCTTCGCCCGCATAGCCGATGATTACGCTGATGAGCCCGGCCTCACGCCAGCGGAGCGAATCGAGAGTCTGAACGAATGGGAGGAGCAGCTTCTGGACAGCTACCGGGGGCACGTGGAACACCCCGTGTTCGTGGCACTGCGCGACACGGTTGATAGGTTTGAGATACACATAGAGCTCTTCCGCAATCTCCTCCATGCTTTCCGATCCGATGTCACGACACACCGGTACGACACCTTTGAAGACGTGCTGGAGTATTGCGAGAATTCAGCAAACCCCATCGGAAGGCTTGTGCTGCTGCTCTTCAACTATCGCGGTGAGGCGATGATGCAGCAATCCGATTTCATCTGCACCGCTCTTCAACTCACGAATTTCTGGCAAGATGTTTCCGTCGATCTCCGGAAAGATCGTGTGTACATTCCATTGGATGACATCCGTGAATTCGGATACACGGAACAAGAGTTGTTCGATCGCAAGGTGACGCAGAGGTTCAGGGATCTCATGTGTTACCAGGTTGACCGGACCCGCGAAATGTTCCGCGAGGGAAGGCCGTTGCTGCTCGAGGTGGGCAAAGACATCGCGATGGAGTTGAAGTTGACGTGGAACGGGGGGATGAAGATACTGAATAAGATTGAACGCGCCGATTACGATGTCCTGCATCGTCGGCCAAAGCTTGCGCTCGTTGATAAAGCATCACTCGTGCTTTCATCTCTGTTCGGATAATTGATCGTGGCAGCCCATACCGCTGATAGTATCTTTCCAGAAATCTCGATGGCCAGGAAGAGTAACTTCTTCTTTTCGATTCTCTTCCTGCCGCCTCCGAAACGTGAGGCCATCGAGACAATCTACGCGTTTTGCAGGTATACAGATGACATCGTAGACGAAGAAGCAGATGTACGGGAGAAGTATAAGCGGCTGCTTATGTGGACGGCAGAACTGCAGCGAGCGCTTCGCGGGGTATCGCGCTACGCAATGCTGAATAAACTCGTGGCGGTCATTCAGAGGTTCAACATACCGGTAAAGCACTTCGACGATCTCCTCGAAGGAATGCAGATGGATTTGGAGAAGAACCGGTACGAAACATTTGAAGAACTCCAGGAGTACTGCTACCGAGCGGCCTCGACGGTGGGATTGATCTGTGCGGAGGTCTTCGGCTATCACCACGAACGCACCAAGAAGTACGCCATCAACCTCGGGATCGCCCTGCAGTTAACCAATATCCTGCGCGACATCAAGAGTGACGCTAAGCGGGGACGCATCTACCTGCCGCAAGAGGATCTGCGCCGATTCGAATATACCGAAGACGATCTGATGAATTCGGTCTATGACGACCGATTCAGGGCTCTGATGAAATTCGAATGCGACCGAGCGCACGAGTTCTTCCGGATGGCAAAGAGCTTCCTGGCGGAAGATGACAAACCCCTTTTCTACGCAGCGCGTGCCATGGGGAACATCTACTACCTCCTTCTTCGCCGAATCGAGCGAGCGAACTACGACATCTTCTCAAAGCGCATACGGCTCGCCTCACCCATTAAATTCCTGGTCGCGATGCTCCTGCACCTGCGTAACAAGCTCCCCAAGAATTTCCATCGCTACATTCGAACTGAACTTCCTGCCTAGAAGCACGGTCGAAAAGTGTGCTTTCACGCAAAGACGCCCCGCCAGAATGCGCCCGCCCGAACGACTCGTCGTTCAGTCGGGCGGGTAGCGGGCTGGCAAGTCGCAAAGTGAAACTTTGTGAAATCCTTAGTGTAAATACTAACTTTGCGTCCTTTGCGACTTTGCGAGAGACTTTTCTTCCGGCTCTCTAGAAATCTGGTCGAAAAGTAGCGCCACAAAGACACCGAGTCACGAAGCATCA
>JBBTCR010000614.1:0-5154 GCA_038043105.1 Bacteroidota bacterium | reverse complement strand
GATGTTTTCGAGGCCAATGATGCGGTGGGGGGTATGGCTCGCTCGATCAGACTTGAGCGATCATAGGCAATCTCGATCTTCACATCATCGGGGAGCCCTTGCTTGAGAACTTCAAGCTTCTTCTTGACGTTTTCGATGACCTCCAGGGCATTCTGGCCGTACCTCATGACGATGATGCCTCCTACAACCTCGCCTTCGCCATTGCTTTCTGACAAACCACGGCGCATCAAAGGACCAATTGACACATCAGCGACATCTTTTACGTACACCGGAGTGCCGCTTTTCTTGTCAACCATGACAGGTATGTTCTTGACATCATCGACCGACTTGATGTAGCCAAGTCCACGAACCATAAACTCCATCTCGCTCATTTCAATCACTTCGCCCCCGACGTCATTGTTGGAGTTCTTGATCGCCATCTCGACCATGCCGAGCGGAATGTTGTACGCAAGGAGTTTTGTCGGGTCGACTGTTACTTGATATTGTTTAACAAATCCGCCGATGCTGGCAACTTCGGCAACGCCTTCAACAGCCGTCAGCTCATATTTTAAATACCAATCCTGATACGACCGTAGTTCTTGAAGTGAATGTTTGTCCGATTTCAGAGTATACATGAAAACCCAGCCTACACCGGTAGCGTCGGGTCCGAGCGTTGGAACGACCTTGGGAGGTAGTCGCTTTTGTGCGTAGTTGAGATACTCGAGCACACGGCTGCGCGCCCAGTAAAGGTCTACGCCATCTTCGAAAATGACATAAACTAACGAATATCCAAAGAAAGAATAACCGCGCACGACTTTGGAACCCGATACAGACACCATTGCTGTTGTTAGGGGGTACGTTACTTGGTCTTCTACGATGCGAGGCGACTGCCCTGGATACTCCGTGTAGATGATGACTTGCACGTCGCTCAGATCGGGTATGGCATCGATGGGGATACTTAACATTGAATAGATACCCCACCCGATGAGAAAGAGTACGGCAAGGATGACCATAAACTTATTGCGTACGGAGGCTTCAATTATTTTCTGTAACATTCGTTAAACCCTTTGTCTGATTTCGAATTGGCTACATTATCCTTAATGCTGGTGATCGTGCGACACATATTTCTCCGGATTCTTTTTGAACTTCTCCATATCGTCAGCGCTGCAGAAATAATATTTCGTCCCGTTATAGCTAAAAGAGAGCTCATTCTTCGGTTCAGTTTCCATTCCACACACGGGATCCACAACCTTTTGCACGCGCTCGCTCTTCTCATTCCCTTTCTTTTCGGCCTCAACGGTATCAGAGGTAATTCCTTCTCGTTGTCGAGATTCCTGCATCTGATCGTGGCGATGTGTTTCGTTTTGTTTGAGCTTTTTCTGATCGCCTTGTCTTTTGTTCGGCTCGCTGTGCTCTGGCATCTTCTTGGCCGGGGGACCGGCGTGGTCTTTGTGCTCATCAGCAGCGGGCCTCGACTCTTCCATCGGCTTCGACATATCCATACCCGCGTGGCCTGACATCTGGCTAATGGCAGCTTTCAAGTTGCTTTCGGAATCGATCAAGAATTGTGATGAAACCACGATTTTCTCTCCTTCTTGGACCCCGTCAAGAATTTGCACATATCCTTCCGCCATTACGCCGAGCTTCACGTCACGAGGATCGAAGTATCCGCCGCCGAGGGCAACCACTACGACATTGCGCTCGCCGGAGCGAATAATCGCCTGGTCCGGGACCACGACCGCCTCGATCGAAAGCGGAGAAACAATCTTCACCGTCGCATACATATCAGGTTTTAGCTCGAAGTTTTGTGTGTTCGGAACTTCGACTCGTACTTTCGCAGTCCTCGTTTCCATGCTGAGATACGGATAGATGTAGGTAATCGTGCCTTTGAACGATTTACCGGGGAGATACGAAATTTCAATCTCGACTTGCCCACCAACTTTCACCCACGGGAGCTCATACTGGTACACCTCTGCAAGCACCCATACGGTTGAAAGGTCGGCAATTTTGTACAACTCCATGCCTGCCATGATGTTCTGCCCCTTCCGCACCATTTTCTCAGTCACGATACCATCAACGGGGGAATAGATCGTCATAGTCTTATTGGGAGTTCCTCGCTCTTCGAGCGCTTTGATTTCACTTTCGGGAATATCCCAATACTGCAAGCGGCGTCTGGCACTCTGAATCAACTCGTCCGAACCCCTTCTGGCTTCTTCCAGACTGCTCTCCTGCAACTTTTTCTGGTACCTGAGAGCTTGCAGATATTCTTCCTGCGTCGACACAAGTTCAGGGCTGTAGAGTTCCATCAACGGTTCACCTTTGTGGATCAATTTTCCTGTATAATCCACATAGAGCTTCTCAACCCATCCCATGATCTTGGTGTTAACGGAGTAGACTCTCCGTTCGTCATAATCAACCTTGCCCACCGCGCGGATCGTCTTGTTGAGTTTTCGTTTCACCACATCTTCCACCTTCACTCCGATGTTCTGCACGGTCACCGGGTCAATCTTGATACCTTTCGCATCGCTTTCGCCTTCGTAGACGGGAACCATATCCATTCCGCAATCGGGCGCCTTGCCGGGTCTGTCGGATGTGAACCAGGGGTGCATCGGATCTTTGTAGTAGGCGATCTTTCGTTCTCCAGGCTTGCCCGACGATTCGTCATACACCGGGACGAAATCCATTCCATCTGAGGACTTCTTCGGAACAGGGGATGTTATCTGTGGATTCATTGGGTCACGGTAAAAGAGGATCTTTCGTTCCCTTCCGTTGCTCGACTCGCTCACCGGATGAAAAATCAGCCAGCCGGCTCCCAAACCGATGACGATACTGAGGATTGCGGTAATAGCGATTTTCTTCACGTTTCTCTGCTCCTAAAAAAGTGACTCAAGTTGACGCCTATAGAATAGGACGCGGAAAAAGTCGAAACACAATGATTTTCACAGATTATGATTAAAATGATTTATCCGCATGCACGTTTTCTCTGCATTTTCCGTGTCCCAGTATCATCAGTCGGCCAAGTTGAGAATGGGATTAACGAACTCTTTCAGCAATCTCGGCGATGTTCATTCCGACCGCCTGCTCCAGCGCCGCCTGACTTGCCATGTGGTTCATGACCGACATATGATAATCCAGCGTTGACATCAACACCATCCGGTATGCATCGATCAGCATCAAGAATTCAGTCTTTCCGGTTTGATATGCCGCGATCGTGGCTTGCAGTGTTTGCTCAGCTTGTGGTATAACAGTGTTTTTGTACAGCAGCACTAGGTTTTGATTGGTTTGGACCCTCACAAGCGCATCCTGAACCTCAAAGAGGGTCATGTTTCTCATATTGGCATACTCTTCTTCTGCCTTCCTCACATTGAGCTCATTCTCCTGAACCTTGAAGGTGTATCTTCCGCTCGACCATGGAGCAAGCGGAATACTGATGCCAACCATCGCCGACCAGAAGTCGTTCGTCGTCATCGCCATATCTTTGTACATCACCCGAGCCATCAGATCAGGATAATACTCGCGCTTGGAGAGTGACAGATCGGCCTTGTTCATCTCGATATTGAAACTCATTGCTTTTAACTCTGGACGGGCCTCAAGAGCCAAAGGCCGTAATTGGTCGAATGTCCACCTTGGAACATCTACTTCGATGTCGGGGACGTAGCCGAGGGGAGCGTTAGCAGGTCGACTCAAGATCGTATTGATCATTGACTCTGCGACTTGTTTCTCCCTCTGAAGATTTATACCGCTATTCACGAGCGTCGAGAGCTCAGTCTGTGCACGAAGGATATCCTGCTGTTTCCCCATCCCCACCTCATATTGCTTCGAGGCGATCTCGACGAACCTCCTCATCAGGTCTTGATTTTCAGCGTTGATCTGGATTTTGCGCTGAACCAAGTAGAGTTCATAATATGCAGACTTGAGCTCACGAAGGATCTTGCGCTCCAAAGCTTTGTAACCCTGCTCGACCATGTTCGCATTACCTTCAGCAGCTCTGCCCATCGCCGAAAGCTTACCGGGAAAGGGGAACATCTGCTGGATGTAGTAATCTGTTTCCATACCGTTCTTCACCGGACTAGGAAACGATTGGATGGGAGTCTGGAAGAACTCTACGCCGAGCTGCGGCGCCTCCCAAGAAGTCACTTGATTGACTTTTGTTCTGGCCGCCGCAGTTTGATTGCGAGCTGCACGAAGCTGAGGATTGTTTTGAAGAGCCTCGCCAATAAAGTCTTCAAGTTTCAATGGCTTGCTTTCTTGCGCCCACGCGAATGATGAATAAAGAGCCGCGATAACGAGCGCGAGACAAACGAGGATTTGCCGCATGAGCTGATACTCCTATTGTTGTGAAGAGCAAAGACAGTTCAGGATGCTCAATCCTACCGGCGATACTTAATCGAAAAATACCAATGTAGGGATTGAGAAACAAGTGACCGTTCAATTCACGACAGGATAGACTTATCCCTGAACGTGAACAGCACGGAAAAGAAGAGGTTGACTAGATTAGGAAAGACGAGTTGAGGACGTACTTCTCCACCGAAGGTGGGGAATGAGACGCAGCGAGTGTGAAAAGATAACGTGAAGGAGCTAGGACAGTATTCGAAAAGCCGAAGGACGATGGAAGAACGAAGGCCACCGAGATCTTGTTCTGTTGCGACTTGTTCTCTTTTTCTACCAGAGCCAGCTTGAGAGCTACACCGCCGACAAGCGTATTCGTGTGGCAGGTGAGATCAGCCTTAAGCAAAGGAGCCGATGCTGGCAGAGCGGATTGTTGACAGCCATCATGGTTTGCGCTCGGGGCAGGGGCACAGCAATCGGCCTTCACAAGAATGCAAGTATGCACGACCGTAGTGGCACCGGAGCTCGCAAAGAAAATAAGGAGCGCAAAAGCAACCCGGATCGATTTGATATGTTTGAGCGAAAATCTCACGTCTTGTTATCCTTCAACACTTGTGCCACTGGAAGGGTTCCCATTTCCTATCCGAAACGCTGGAATAAATCTAGTCAATATCTACATCATTCGCAAATGTAAGAACCCCAGCTCAAGCATTCTCAAGGCCGATAAACCATAGCGCCTTATGGGACCTCTAGTTTCTGCTATACGTGAACTGCTTGAGTCAGTCTCGCCGCCAACGCTCACGCTGCAGTTTCGCCTCCTCAGATCTCCGAACGATAGTCAGGAGA
>JBBTCR010000613.1:0-2806 GCA_038043105.1 Bacteroidota bacterium | reverse complement strand
GACGAAACAGTAGCACTTGCGAGGGCGGCGACTGGGAATTTCCAGGCCTTGTTGCCTATTCCTAAATCTTGGAAGCAACATGCGAGAGAGTTTCATTTCTGAGAAAGCGGAGCGCGGGAAGGGGAGCCGTCTGAGTGGAATATGGACGAGTGCCAACCGTGGTGTCGAGCGGTTTTTGCCTGAGCGTTGGCAGGCCGTTGGTATGAATTTTGCGCTTGCAATCCTCTAAGCTTACACACTCGTGGATCGACAGCAGAATTTGAACAACAACAAGATCATATTCATTGCCCAGATCATCAGTGTCTCGCTTATCTGGGTATTTGTGATAGCGATTAGTGTTTGGATCGTCAATCTGATTTTCTTGTCGCTCGAGCTTTCGGATGCCCCGGGTGCCTCAGTGGCCATTAGCATAGTCGCGATTCCCGTATTCATAACGTTGGCTGGAGTCCTCACGTACGTCTTCGTCGGGTTACAAAAAGAACGGCATCGACTCTCAAAAACGTCTGAGGAGAAATAATATGCAATCCCTACGATTGTGGATGGTTATCGTCCTTATCGTTACCGGATCTGTCTCGGCCCAAGAGATTAAACTTCCCCAGAATCCCTTGGAAGGGCGGATTGTGTTTGAAGAAAAAAAGTGCATTGAATGCCATGCCATTGGGGGCTTCGGGGGTACGGTAGGACCGGATCTCAGTCGGCAACAATTTTTCGGCAGTGCGTTGGAATTAGCATCCGTCATATGGAACCACGCTCCACAAATGAACCGCAAGTTTCGTCAGCTCCGGATGAATCGTCCCCAGCTCACGGGAGAGGAAATGCTGGATTTATTTGGATTTCTCTATTACCTGCGGTATCTGGGTGAACCAGGAGGAGTGGCGAAGGGCAAAAGGCTCTTGGAGGCCAAAGGGTGCGTGCAGTGTCACACGGTGGCCGGAAAGGGGGGCACGGTGGGACCGGATCTCGAGAACGTTCAACGTTATGCCGCGCCGCTGTTCCTGATACAGGCAATGTGGAATCACGGTCCCGCGATGCAGGAACAGCTTAAGAAAAGTGGGATGAAATTTCCGGTACTCACTGGACAAGACATTGCCGATATTGCAGCATATCTCCGCCAGGCGACGACGGGGAGCACGGAAATGCGAATGTCCCCAGGAAACCCAGCCAAGGGGAAATCGTTGTTCGAGGAGAAACACTGCTCCAATTGTCACTTAGGTGAGGGAAAACCGAAAAGAGTTGAACCAGGCCTCATTCGGATCGATTTGAAGAAAGGAGTCACTGAGGTCGCAAGCACGATGTGGAACCATGGTTCGTTGATGATGGAGCGTATGAAGAGAGAATCGATTGAATGGCCGCATTTCGAAGAGAACGAGATGGCAGATCTCATCGCGTACATTTATTTCCTGGGCTTCGAGGATAAACCAGGAGATGACCGGAGAGGCGAGTCGGTGTTCCGAAAGAAGGGTTGCGTCGATTGTCATAAGGTGGCTGGCGGTGGGAGGGGACCTGACTTGTCGAGCATCAAGCGATTTGACTCGCCGATTCGAATGATCCAACTCATGTGGAACCATGCAAGCGAAATGGAAGACTTGTTGATCACGCAGAACAAAAAGTGGCCTGGACTTAGCACATACGAGATGCGTGACTTGTATGCCTATCTTAAGAGAGTGACTCAGAAATAGCAATCGTATGACTTTCTCAATGTCCATTGAGTGACTGCGCCCGAGATCAGCTTATGACGAGGTCCATCCTTACGAGGAAGTCAGTCATCATCGCTGGAGTTGCGCTCTTTGCCCTTCTCGCCGTCTTGCTCTCTGTTGCTCTGTACCCGAGCGACCATGTAGTTCAACCTCTCGCGTACAACCACAAGGTTCACACAGAAAACGCCGGCCTTGGGTGCGCCGACTGTCATGCGAACGCGGAACAGATGGCATCAGCCACAATTCCGTCTCTTCAAGTGTGTCAAAACTGCCACAGCGGCGAACCGATTTCCCAATCGCCTGTTGAGCGAGAACTGCTCAAATACATTGCCGACAAAAAGGAGATTCCCTGGAAGGCGATTTATAAAGTACCAGATCACGTCTATTTTTCGCATCGACGGCACGTTGTGGGCGGTAAATTGGATTGTTCCGTCTGCCATGGCAATGTCGGTGAATTCACGAAGCCTGTTTCCTTTGAGGAGATACGCGTAACAATGGAGAATTGCATGAGCTGTCACCAGCAACAAAATGTTTCAAACGATTGCCTGGCTTGTCATCGATAGGTATCGGAGATCGAATGGAAATCAAGCGTCGAGATTTTCTGAAACTCTTTGGCAGTATCTCAGGTGCTCTGGTCCTCAATGGTTGCGGACTGGATGAAGTAATCGAGCTCCCGGATACGTTGCTTGAGAAGGCGAAGAGGGGACCCGGGATCGAATCCTGGATCAACACAATCTGTAGCCTGTGCCCCGGCGGATGTGGGATCCGGGTTCGACTGATCGACGGAATTCCCGTCTACGTCAAAGGGAATCGCGTATATCCAGTCAATCAAGGGGGAATGTGTCCGCTAGGCCTCAATGCGCTGCATGCACTCTACAATCCTGACCGGGTGAAAACGCCGCTGAAGCGGTCCGGCGATCCCGGGAGCGGCAAGTGGGAACCGGTCACCTGGGACGACGCACTGAAAACTATTTCAGAGAAGCTCGCGACACTGCGAAAAGAAGGGAAGTCACACCAAGTTGGATTCTTAGGGTACGATGAACGGGGGCTCATGAAAGAGCATATCTCGCGGTTCATGCGAGCATTTGGATCTCCGAACTACTATCAGT
>JBBTCR010000612.1:0-1409 GCA_038043105.1 Bacteroidota bacterium | reverse complement strand
GAATCAAGGAACCGATAGACGAACGGCGTTCTCGCTTTTTGCGGTGGGGGCGTTTCTTACGATTCCCTGACCAGAGCGCTGCCTGGCTCAACCAGCGTGTAAGCGTGCGTCGAGAGACTGTGACAGCGTGATAGAGTTCTAACTTCTCGGCGAACAAAGTCGGGCCGTAGTCAGAAAATTGTTCACGGTACAAACGCATCGCTTTGGTGCGAATCTCAGGTTCGTACCCTGCATTCGAAGGACATCCTCGTAACCGATGGATGAGTCCTTGCTCACCAAGTCTGCGATACTGTTTCAGGATGCGATACAGTTGGCGTTCGCTCACCTGTAAACTCTCGGCTGCTTCGGCAACCGTCAGCTCATAATGCTCGATGCGACTAATCACTTTTAATCGTTCGGTTTCTTTTCTGCTCATCGTCAGTGTCTCCGGCATCTTTGGATTCCTTTCGCTGGTGAAGGCTCCAAAGATACCACAACCTGACATTTCTATCGCCCGCAAAACCTGACATTCTCATTGCCCTATTACAGATCGTTAAGAATCTGAAAAAGAGTCTTGATTTCCTGAATTGGTTTTCTTAAGATTGCCACCAGCCATCAGCCCGTCCCGATGAAATCGGGACGAGGTCTCTTGCGGTCTCCGTTGTACTGGTGGTTTGCACGGCCGCCTCCTTCGCTGGCGGTTATCAGCTCAACGAGCATGGTGCTCGAGCGATGGGCATGGGGGGAGCATTTGTTGCTCAAGCTGCTGACGCATCGGCAATCTTCTTCAATCCGGCTGGGTTGGGTTTCCAAAAAGGGTGGAGGATTCAGATCGGATCAGTACTCATTTCCCCTTCAACGGACTGCACAGGACCGACCCCACTAACGACTGTGACTTCCATGGAAAAGCAAATCTTCCTTCCCTCGCATGCATACGTCGCTTACACAATGGACAATGGGTTCGCTTTTGGTGTCGGAGTCTACACTCCTTATGGCCTTGGAACAGAATGGCCGGTGAATTGGGTGGGTCGCAAAGTAGCTGTCAAGACAGATCTCAAGACCTTTTACATTAATCCGACAATTGCATACAAGGTGAGCGATCGTCTCTCACTCGGCGTGGGTGTCAGCTATGTGCTGGGTGACGTGACTTTGAAGTACCGCGTGCCGACATACAGCAGCCTTCTCCCTCCCACACTTGCTGCGAATGACGGCACTGCGAGTCTCGAAGGAGACGGAACGGGGTTCAACGTTAACGCCGGAGTATTGTACAAGCCAACGGACGATCTTTCCGTCGGCGTGTCCTATCGGCTCAGGACTGATTTGAAATTTGAGGGGACGGCGACTTTTTCAGACATGGAAGCTCTTTCGGCATATTTCCCGGGTGGAAACGGCAATACGACGTTGCCCATGCCGAGCAATCTTTACGCGGG
>JBBTCR010000611.1:0-3797 GCA_038043105.1 Bacteroidota bacterium | reverse complement strand
CGCAAGAAGCACACTCCCTTTCGGGACGATCAGCACGGAGAAGATCCATACCACGAGCGAGAGGAGAAACGATACGCTAGAACGCATCACAAGCGCAGAGATCATGATGCTGAGCGTCAGAAACACGCCAAAGCACAACATTCCACCTACCATGACGAAGGCGAGCCGAATCCATTCTTGCTCGCTGAGCGGAACACCGAATCCCAGCAACATCAGACAGCCGATGAGGAGTGGGACAAGAAGTGGCACTGAGAGCGCGAGGAAGCTCCCGAGCAATTTGCTCAAGATGAAATCGGCGCGGGACACCTTGTTGGCAAACACCAGCTTCAACGTCCCCATCTCTTTCTCGCCGTTGATCGCGTCGTACCCAAAGAGGATGGCAAAAAGACTGAAGACGATGATGACAACGAAATTCAGATCAAGGAACCGGAACACCGCAAAGAGCGGGTCGACACTGAAACGGCTGTTGATCAAGCTGAGCTCACCTTGCGCACGCATCTCTGTCGTGCGCCCGACATCGTTGGTCACTCCATTGACAAGCACCTGCAGCGGCTGCGGTTTCCGAAAGACCTTGTGCTGGACCTGTCTCCAATCTGTAAGAGACGAAATGTTGGTGGCGTCTGCGGTGAGCGCGGCTTCGTATTCGCGGAGGCTTTCTTGATAATTGCGGATGCCGACATAGAAACTCAGGAGCAGGAGCACTGCACATGCGCCGAAGGTGATCGCGAACTTCGTGGAATAGATGATGTCTCTCAGATCTTTTTCGATAAGGATCTTGAGCATATGCACTCCCTCAACAGACCAAGGATGAATGGCAACAGGACAACCCCTGTGTCCCAACTGACGGGACGCGCGTACAAGCAGAGCGTCGCGCAGAACCAAGGGGAGGTCTAAAGTGTCTCACATTACACCAATTCAAGATAGATGGTAACTACTCAGCGAAGCCTCTTTGAGAATCAAGCGAGAAACGATTTTTGTTCATCATCATGGAGCAATGTCCCCGGTCTGTACACCCTTCGTTGAGGGGGATATGGGCTTGCCATCGTCCAAGTCAAAATTCTTCACGCTGAGTAATTACGATAAAAGGTTACTTACGGGAAGCCGCACTCCACTTTCTGGTCACGGCGCGGGTTATTGAACCCTTCAGATCAAGCTGCAGCCTTGCCGTGGATGTAGCTCAGGTACAATCGCTCCAGGTTTTCGTTTTCGAGCTCCGCGCGTGATTTGCTCGCCAGCATTTTCCCCTCAGCCATAATGCCAACAGTATCTGCGACCTCTTTAGCCCGGAAAATATCGTGCGTGCTCATCAGGATCGCGCGACCTTGGGCCCGAAGCTGGTGGAGTATGGCAAGGAACTCGTTCGCAGCCTTTGGATCGAGACCGCTCGTAGGCTCGTCAAGGATGATCGCAGGTGCATCCTTGATGATGGCAATGGCGAGACCAACCTTCTGGCGCATTCCTTTGGAGAATCCCTTGAGCTTCTGCTCGAATGCTTTCTCCTGCAAACCGACTTGACGAAGGACGTTATAGTAGTCATCTCTTGTCAGGTTGTGCTTCCCTCCGAGACGCGCGAAGAAATCCAAATTCTGCCGTGCGGTGAAATTCGGATAGAGCATCACGATATCAGAGAGGTAGGCGACGAAGCGCTTGGCCTCCAGAGGATCTTTCTTCACGTTGATTCCGTTGATGACAGCATCCCCTTCCGTGGGCTCGAGAAAGCCTAGAAAGAGGTTGATCGCCGTCGTCTTGCCGGCGCCATTGTCTCCAAGCAGACAGTAGATTTCTCCGGCTTTTACCGAAAAGGAGACGTGGTCGAGCGCACAAAGCCCATCCTCGTACACCTTTGTGAGACCTTGCGCCTCAATGATGACGTTCTGCTCCATGAATGAACCCTTTCGATGGTGAGGTTGTACTATCGCTTTGCAAGTCGAATTCCAAACACTACAATGCCAACCACAAGCCCGATAATAAGGACGACGATCGCTGCTGTGCCCAAGACGTTTGCCGTTGGGATAACCTGAATGGTCGCTGTGCGCGGCTCTGCCTCGAGGGGCTGATTGTCCGACCGACCGCCGACGCGAATGCGTATGTCGTACTTCCCGACGCCAACTTCAGGGGGCGGTTTGAACGTGAAGGATACGCGTTGCTCCGCTGTCGGGTCGAGCCGATTGATGGTATTCGGCTCGATCACTTTGGTCCAGTTCAACGGCATATCTGCATCGATCCGCACGTTGTCCAACCATCGCGAGCCCTCGTTGACAATGTCCAGGGTCATCGCAACCGTCTGGCCTGGATTGATCTCATAATAAAGCTGCTGCGCTCGTATCATGAACTGGCCGATTCCCCGCGGCACCAATTCGAGCTGCGTGTAGCCAACGTTCAACCTGCGCACCTGTTCGTCCGTCATCGTCTTGCTGCGGTCTGAGCGAATGTCACTTGACTGCGGAATTGCAAGCACATAGAACTTAATAGGCTGATCGATCTTCAATTCTTCGTTTGCCCGCGTAGGAAGAAGAACGTTGAGTGAGACGTTTTTCGTATTCACACCCTCTGTGTACTTGAGCTGCGTGATGCGCGCCTGGGTCTGAGGATCCTGGAAGTACGTATTCAACTGAAGAGGAAGGTTCACGACCTCGAGGCGGAACGTGTTTTGGGCACTCGAGAACAATTCCATCCTCATCCGGAACGTTGCGGTTGAAGCTAGCGGGGCTTCCTGGCTGAATTGTTCCGTAACAAATGCAACGCGGTTAGCAGTAGCATCCTTTTGGAAATAGATCTTTTTTTGATCCTGGTTTTGCGCGAAGATGAGGCGGACTGTCGCAACATCAACGTCCTGAAGGAGGTTAAACTCAATTGTGGGCGGCTCGCCGACTTTCAGCGCCTCAATTTTGATTTCGTACGGCTGGCTAATGATCGCTCCCTGGTCATTCATCACCGAGACGTAGACATCGTTGATAACATCTGGCTGGACCAGCGCATAGAGGCCTTCCTCGATATTGAGGAGGCGTTTGATGTCGCTCGTTCCGCTCGTCAGGTTGGCAAGCGTCAACTTCACGCGGCGCGTTCCATCGGGTCGCTGAAACTTGATGGCCTTTTCGATCGAGATATATCGTCTCTCATAGATAACGGCAAGGAATGCCTGTTGGTAGTTCACCTCGGCGTCACGATAGGTTCGCTCGGCCCGCTCCAAATCGGCTCTGGAGCTCAACCCCTTCTCAAAGAGCTCTTTCTGTCTCTCGAAATCAGCCTTTGCGATGTTGTAGGCGTCAAGCCCTCGCTTCAAGCCGAGCAACTTGAATTGGTCGTCACGCGGATTGAAATACGTTCCGGTCTGAGCTATCAGATTGCCCTGAAAACCCGTAACCAAGAGCAGGATCAAAGACAAGAGAAAGGATCTCATATGAACTTTTTTCTTCATGAAGGTGAATGTACGGTCTTGCTGTGTCTATGCCTCGTTGATTCGTTTTGCAGGACCGAAGTGGCCTCTGTTGCCTTCACCGAACCTTTGGATCACTATCATTGTTTCGGCGGGTGCTTGGATTGCGGTCTCAGAGTTTAGACGCATAAGGAATCACTTAGTTTCTCAAAGAAATCCGTGAAGCCCCATCCCTGCGCCGGCAATCCCATCCGAAACAAGAACCGCTACTGACTTTTGACGGTAGGGATTTATTCCTTGAACTCCAAGCAGGCCTGCGCCGAATTCTTCTTTGGGGCTTTTATCGATGAGGATCTCTAACTGGTGCTTCTCCAACTAAATCTTTTTACAGATGCTGACCGGTTTGAAGCTGAGAATATTT
>JBBTCR010000610.1:0-14572 GCA_038043105.1 Bacteroidota bacterium | reverse complement strand
GATGGAGCTGAGAGCCTGAACTATGATTTCTCCAATTAACATCGATCCGGTCCTTTCACGGCGAAGCGAGGATGAGCAACCAATGAGTCAGATCGCAACGAAACGCCTAAGCATCGGGGATTTACCGCCTAATGATACTTACTGTAAAGTTAGAACGGAGATAGCTGAGTGTCAAGAGAATACAGAGCGTTCCGAGGCATAATTGAGAATGGGTAAGTGAAAGAGGGGGAGAGGGTAAGAATACAAAGGGAAGAAAGGAGATTCCTGGCGTAGAATAACGAAAAGATGCCTCTTATGCGTGCGACTCCATTGCCTCGACCTTCGCACTTCGGACCTCCCTTCACTCGTAACGCAATGCTTCGATGGGATCGAGGTTGGCAGCTTTCCAGGCAGGGTAAACACCGAAAGCGACACCGATGAAAGCACACAGAACGAATCCTATCAAGGCCCAGTCGGCAGGGAAGACCGGCGGAATGGAAAACGCTACGGCGGCGAGGTTGCCCCCGAGTATCCCGAGCGTAATTCCAACGATTCCCCCTATCTGACAGAGTACGACCGCTTCGGTTATGAACTGGCTCAGGATATTCGCCTTTCGAGCGCCGAGAGATTTGCGCAGTCCGATTTCCTTCGTTCGCTCTGTGACGGAAACGAGCATGATGTTCATAATGCCCACGCCTGCGGCGAGCAAGGAAATAAAGCTGATGAATCCGACGCCGAGCTTTACATACTTCGTGAAATCGTTGAATGTCTCTATCAAAGAATCGTTCGAGAAAATCTCAAAATCATCGTCTTGACTCGGAGGTACTTTTCGTGCGGTCCGCAAGATCATTCTTGATTCCTCGACACATTCGTCATAGACGTCCGGACCCTTCGCTTTGATCATGATGTGCAACGATCGCTGCTTGCCGAACTGTGCCAAAAACCTGCTCAGGGGGATGGCTACAAAATTGTCACTATTCCCGCCAAACGCGGCACCCTGCGGCTCGAATACACCGATGACCAAATATCGCTCTCCTTGGATCTTGATTTCTGATCCGACGGCACCACCTCGCGAGAACAACTTCTTCTCTACCTCTTTCCCAAGTATCGCAACGTTCGTCGCGTGGCGCTGATCGTTATCCATGAAAGCTCTCCCCTCACCCACCATCCAGTTGTTCGTCGGTAAGCCATCAGGAGTCTCGCCCGCGACACTAACGTTTGGATTGGTTTTCATCCCCCCCATCGTCTGTATCACGCTCCCGCCGTTCCAACCTTCGATAGCCACATATTTCGCCAGCGTCATGCGCTCAGCTACCTGCTCGGCTTGTTCGAGTGTGATGTCCTTTCGATTCCGATACTTCATCCATTGCGCGCGACCACCAACAAAGAGGGCCGGCATCTTCTGGATCTGAAACGTGTGAGAGCCAAGAGCGCTGAGCCCGCTCTCAATGCTGTTTTGCAGCACCTGGACGGCCGTCATCACCCCAATGATCGAGAAGACGCCAACGACAATGCCGAGAAGCGTTAAAATCGAGCGGAGCTTATTCGCCCGGATGGCGCTGAAGGCGATTTTGATGATCTCTCCGAATTCCACAGGATAGTAATTGGTAAATAGTGATTGGTAATTGGTTACCTGTCAGACGCCCTTTGAGCTTTGCCTGTTGATCGAATTGATAAAGGCGTTAAGCTTCTTGCCCAGTAGCTCCAGTTTCTGAAACATTGTCTCAATGCACCCGTGCGAGGATTACTATGTTCTGTTGGACAAACGGTCGAGCCAATAACAAATTACCAATGACCAATCACCAATTACTCATACCGCAACGCGTCAACTGGGTCCAGCCTGGATGCACGAAACGCCGGAAGAAAACCCGACACGACACCGACGAAAATCGAAACGAGAAGTGCAATGGCCGCAATGCTCAGCGGCATAGCCGTCGGCAGTACCTGGTCGATAATCAGACTTAGTGGGAACGCGATGATCAGTCCAATGACGCCGCCAAGTAAGCAAAGAGCCGCCGATTCCATCAGGAACTGCAGCAGGATTGTTCTTCGCGGCGCTCCAATGGCCATGCGGACGCCGATCTCTCTCGTTCGCTCCGTGACGGAAACGAACATAATATTCATGATTCCGATGCCGCCCACGAACAACGAAAGACCTGTTATGAAGAGCCCGACCCCAGCGATCACCACGCCGATCGTGTTGAATGTCTGAATGAGGATCTCTTGCTGGTTGATCGCAAAATCATCTCCCTGCTTCGGTTTGAGTCCCCGGGCCTTGCGCAAGATACCGCGGATCTCTTCTTTCGTCTCATCCAGCCCTTCCAGGGTTTTCGCCTTCACCCAAATCTCGATGCCGCCGCCGCGAAAACTCCGAAACTCTTTAAAGAACCTGTTGATCGGAACGTAGACACGATTATCGAGGCTCTGCATGCCAAGGAAGCTCCCCTGTTTCTCAACCACCCCCAAAACTCGATAGGCATAGTTGCCCACCTTCACGACCTTCGCGATAGGATTTTCGTTCGGGAACAGATTTGCTGCAACTTCCGAACCCAAGACGCAGACCGGTCTCCCGCCGTCAGCCTCCGCCGGTGTTATGTAACGACCGAACGCCATATTAACGCCAGCAGCCTCTAAGAAATCTTCGTCCGTTCCCACGACAACGACATTCTCAACGACCTTACGCCCGTACTTGACTCGCCTCATCGTTCCCGTAACAGGCGAAACCGCACGCGTGAACTCAGCCTGCCGCTCAATGGCCTTGGCATGCTGAATTTGGATATCGCGCCGGTTACGAATCCTCCACCAATCCTCTCCACCGCCCCACGGCCACTTCTGCACATACAGCACATCGGCACCGATTGCCGCAATGCTCTTGTTGAATGCGCGGTTCAGCCCCTCGATAGCCGTTCCCATGAGCGTAACCGACACGATGCCGATAACGATACCAAGGGTCGTGAGGACCGACCGCATCTTGTTGGCCCTAATCGCCTGGAAGGCAATCAGAAGCCCTTCTCTGAATTCACTAGCGACGAACCGCATTGTTAGGCAGAGACCTCTGTATGATTAATCACTCTCTTGCTCTGTACGAACTCATCTTTCTCAATCCTACCATCCCGGAGGCGGATGATCCGGTCTGCGTGCTCGGCAATGTACTCCTCGTGCGTCACGAGAATAATCGTGTTCCCTTCCTTTTGAAGCTTGTCGAACAATGCCATGATCTCATCGCCCGTCTTGGTATCGAGGTTGCCCGTCGGTTCGTCGGCCAGCAGGATGGATGGCCGGGTGACCAGAGCACGCGCGATGGCCACGCGCTGACGTTGTCCACCGGAAAGCTCGTTTGGCTTATGATGGATCCGCTCCGTCAAGCCCACTCTCTCGATCGCCTCTCTGGCCAGCTTTTTTCGCTCGCTCGAGCTGATTCCTCCATAGATGAGGGGAAGTTCGACGTTGTGGAGCACATGCGACCGGGCAAGCAAATTGAACGTCTGGAAGACGAAGCCGATTTCCTTATTCCGGATTTTCGCCAGTTGATTGTCGTTCATATCGCTAACATTGAGGCCGTTCAGCTCATAGAGCCCCGACGTCGGTGTGTCCAAACACCCGATGAGGTTCATCAGCGTCGACTTCCCCGATCCGGAAGGACCCATAACTGCCACGTACTCATTCTTCTTGATCTCCAATGAGACACTTTCGAGAGCGTGTACATCTTCCGATCCGACGTGGTAGATTTTGGTGATGTTTTGAAACTTGATGATAGCGGACATACCGACGATCCTTTGAGTGGTTAGTTTTGAAGCTCTTTGATTTTCTGTTCGACATTTTTCTTTTGATCCGGATTCAGATCCATACTAAGAAGGCGCTCGTAATTCTCTCGCGCCTCCTTCTTTTGACCTTTCAACTCGTGCGCATACGCCAAGAAGGAGACCGCATTGAAGCTGTCCTTCTCCAGTGCGACGGCTTTCTTCGCAGCACTCATCGCAAGATCCGCCTCTTTCTTTTGAAGGTACGCTTGAGCGAGACGAGCATGCGAATCGGAAGTATCGGGCCTCAACTCGACGTACTTCTGAAACACTGCAATCGCGTCATCTGACCGCTGGTTTCGGAGATAGAAGGATCCTGCAGCTCTCCACGCGCGCCAGTCCTTCGCTCGGTTTGTTGTCAGCGTTGTCAACTCACGCTCGGCTTCAGGCATCTTCTTGTCAGCCAGATACAGACCGGCTTTGAATGCCCTTCCTCGAACCTCATCTAATTGAACGATAACGTCAGCCTCTTTCCACGCCTTCTCGTTATCTCCACCCATGATGCCTGGCGCCTGCTGGTAGTACTGAGCCAGTCCGATGTGGGCCTCGACATGCTTGGGGTCGAGCTCCACTGCCTTTAGGAAGGCACTTTTCACTTTCGGGGCCAAAAAGGCTTGCTTGATGAAACCAGCATTCTGCGCCTTGGTTCCATAAGCCGCTCCCAGCCCGTACTGATAATCCGCGCTGTTCGGGTTGAGCTCAACTGCACGTTCCATATGATCGACTGCTGAGTCTTCATCCCTGAAAGCTCGAATCATCAATACCCTTCCGAGGCGGTAATGAGCTTCTGCGTTGTTATCATCCTGCTTGACGATTGATTCGAAGACTTTCTTCGCCTCTCCGAACTGGCCCTTCGAGTAGTACGCCATGCCATCCTCGAGCGATTGTGCATGGAGAGCAAAGGGAACGACCAGAGGAAACCAGAGCCAGCGCAGAGAAGATTTCGGTTTCATCAGTTACTTTTTCTCCACATCCGCAGAAGCGCCTGTCCGCTTTGTCGTCCTGTTCTCGATCTTTACTTTGGATCCGCTTTCGAGCTCTCGATTGATGGCCTTGAACGGTCCGGAAACAACTTCGGCAGCCTCGAGCTTCTCGCCCTTGACTTCCACATACGTGTCATCGCTGAGGCCGCGCTTCACCGGAACCGTCTTTGCAACTCCGTCAGAAACGAGGAACACCACTTCCTCAAGCTTCTCCTCCTCTTTCTTCCTCGCCTTGTTCACATCCAGTTGCGCCTCGCCTTCCCGGGGTTCGTCAGCTTTCTTTACTTCCTCCTTGGGCATACGGACAGTAACGGACTGTATTGGAACAACGAGAACATCCTTGTGCGTTTCGGTCTCGATGTCTGCCGTCATCGACATGCCGGGGCGGAAATTGACATCCGCTGGAGCGTGAACAAGAATTCTCACCTCGAAGTTCGTCACCTCATCCTGCGTGCCAAGCCCCCTTGACTTCGCCGTGTTCGCGATTTGGGTGACCGTGCCAACGAATTTACGTTCGGGATACGAGTCCACTTCGATTCGTGCCGTGTCCCCGACGGTCACCAACACTACATCGTTCTCGCCGACGTCGACTCGTGCCTCCATCCGGGACAGGTCTGCAATGGTCATGATCTCAGTTCCCTGCATAAACGTGCTCCCGCTGACGCGTTGGCCAATTTCAGTTAGACGCTGGCTGACCACTCCATCCATCGGTGAGTAGATTATCGTCTTTGCCAGCGTTTCTTTTGCTTCTTTCAACGACGCCTGCGATTGCCTGTAGGCAGCTTTCGCGCTTTGATAGCTCGCTTTCGCAATATCCATTTCCGCATCAGATACAAGCTGCTTGGAGTATAGTCCCGAGAATCGATTGTACTCCGCTTCCGCCTTGCTCAGATTCGCCTCATTGATGCCGAGCGCCGCCTCCGCCCGCTCATGCTGAGCCTGATATGCGTCTGGCTTGATGCGAACGAGCAGCTGTCCCTTTCGGACGACTTGTCCTTCGCGCACCGGCAGGTCGATGATCTCTCCGCTGACCTCGGCATTGATCTTCACCTGCGTCACGGGCTGCATCTTGCCCGTCGCCGAAACAATTTGCGTGATCGTACGTTTCTGAATCTTCTCGGTCTGGACGGTGAAGACCGTTTCTTTCTTGCTGCCGAGAATGACGAGCAATACGAGAACGACCACCACCACGCCAATGATCGAGAAAATGATAATCTTCTTTTTCGACTTCTTTCCGTTATTTGCCATGGGGGCTTGCTCCTTGCCTTAAGAGGAAGAGGTTGAGCTTACATTCCGAGCTAATAGTTTTTCTCGCCGAGCACATAATCAAGGTTACGACTTGCAGTGATGTGGTTATAGGTGGCGTTGATTTTGTTGTACTGTGCATTGACGAGCCCCGCGTTCGCGGTGAGCAAATCAATGAGCGTGCCGGACCCAAGGTTATATCGCTCCTCAGCAACCCGCCGGTCTTGCTCTGCCGATTGCAGACCCTTCAAGCTTACGTCATACTGCTTTCGCGCTGCCTCGAGATCGAGAAGTGCATTCTTGACGTCGACACCAACGTTCCGCTGAGCTTGCAGGAGGCTGAGCTCGGCATTCCTGCGCGCAACGTCTGCAGTCTGGATCGACAAGTTGGTCCCGAAACCGTCGAACAATCTCCACGAAATGCTGACCCCCCAGTTAAGGCCCTTGCTGTCGGAAAGCCTACTGAGCTCCGTATTTGACATATTGAAGCCCCCAAAGGCACGAATGCTGGGTATGTACCCACTCCACGCCGCCGTTACGCTGGATTGAGCGGCGTTAAAGCTCTCGATCGCGCTTTTATAGTCCAGACGCAGGGAGAGCGCGCGCTGCCGTAGTTCCCCGAGGCTCTTGATCTTGGCATTCGTCGCGTCAAGATCCGCTTGCGTGATCTCCGTCGGGATAGCCGGGTCGGCAACCTGGTAGTCTTCCAAAACATCCAATCCGATAAGATTAAGTAGACTCGCGACGGATTTGTTGTACGTGTTCTGGGCGCTGATGAGGCTTAGTTCATCCTGCGCGACCACCGATTGCTGGCGGTACACGTCACCAATCGACAAAGCACCCACACGGTTCGATTCCGTGATGCGTTCAAGCTGTCGGCGATCGCGTTTGAGGTTCTCTTCGCTCACCTTCACCAGCTGCTCGTTCCGCAGGACAGTCAGATATTGTTGCTGCACCTGAAAGACCGTCTGTTGCTTTGTTCGTTCAGCCTGATACTCCGAGGCAGACGCATTTGAGACTGCCGAATTGAAGTTTGACTCTCGATTCAAGCCATCGAAGATCGTGTAGCTAGCCGAAACACCAGTTGAGAAGTTATTCGTCGTCGTGGAGGAGGCCGGAAGTTGGAATGGCTGCCCCCCAATGAGCTGCGTGGTCGCAACTCGCTCGGTCCGTTGGCGCGTCCAGCCCCCGCTGGCGCTCAGCGTGGGCAGATACGAACCATACGCCGAGAGAACCCGGCTCTCGGCTGCATCGACGTTATTCATCGCTTGACGCAAGGCTACGTTTTGGTCGAATGCGATCTCAATTGCCCTGCTCAGCGTAAGCACGTTCGCTTTGGACGCCGTCTGAGCAAAGAGTCCAGAAACGCCAAATATGCTCAGCACAAGGAGGATCTCCAACTTCTTCATAAGTAAATCTCCAAAAAATGGTGGGGAAATATTACGATTTGTCGATCGGATTTGTGAATATGCTAAGTGCTTCGACTCGTAAATTCAGTGACGTATTTTCAAGAATTGATCGTCAAGTTCTTGGTCGCTCAGCACTTAGTCCTGAGTGAATAAATTCTTCATCGAATTTATGAATCGAAAGACTAAGTAATAGACGGTAAAAGGTCGCTAAAGTTTCAGAAAATCGGCGCATCCTTGGGAAAATTCGGAAATTCCCCTTCCTCGATAGCCCCGCGGAATCACGCCGGCAACGAAACTCAGAAGGCGGGATCACTAGCAGGAAAGATACTGGGAGAACTAACCCAAAGAATAGCTAGGAGGTTCCTTGAATGATCTGATCTTTGACTTTCATCAAATACTCCAGCGCTGCATCGTGTTCATTCGGGATGCGGCCATCGAGAATGGCTTCCATGATCTCGTGTTTGAGCTTTCCAACCAGAGGACCGGGCTCTAGCCCACACACCTGCATAATCTCATCGCCTCTCACAGGCGGCTGCCAGTTCCGCATGCGATCCTTCTCCTCCACCTCCGCCATCTTCTGCACGACAACGTCGTAGTTCTTCTTCACCTGTTCGACGAGCTTTGGATTCTTGGAGGTGATGTCCGCCCGGCAGAGCTTCATGAGATCGTCAATCTCCCCACCTGCCTCATACAGGAGGCGCCGAACGGCAGAATCCGTTACGCCTTCGTCAACCAGAGCCATAGGTCGAAGATGTAAGCGTACCAACTTCTCGACGTAGGCGATGTGCTCGAGAGGGAAGCGCATGCGGCGGAAAATGGGCTTCACCATTCTGGCTCCGATCTCTTCGTGGCCGTGGAACGTCCAGCCGATTCCTTCCTGGAATGCCTTCGTACGCGGCTTGGCAATATCGTGCAGCAGAGCGGCCATACGAAGCCAGATGTTATCGGTGGCCTCGCAAATGTTATCAACCACTTTGAATGTATGAAAGAGAACATCTTTGTGGTGATGGTCCTGCCGCTGATCAACTCCACCCATCTGCGAAACCTCAGGGAAAACGACCTTCATGACGCCGGCGGCGTCCATGAGCTTGAGGCCAATGGACGGTTTCGGACTCAAGAGGATTTTGAGAAACTCGTCGGAGATCCGTTCTTGAGAAACGATCTTAAGCCGTGGAGCCATCGCCTTCGCCGCTTCGAGGACCGAGCGCTCGATCGTGAATCCGAGCTGAGCCGCAAACCGGAACGCTCGCATGATCCGCAGCGGATCGTCGTCAAACGTCGCCTCCGGCTCGAGCGGAGTCCGTAGGATCTTTTCCGACATTGCCTGTTGACCGTTGAAAGGATCAACGACGCTACCGAGGTCCTCAACGTTGAGTGACGCTGCGATAGCATTTACTGTGAAGTCCCTGCGTGAGAGATCATCCTCGAGCGTGCCAACCTCCACTCGTGGTTTGCGCGAGTACTTGCTGTAGCTCTCCTTCCTTGCGCCAACAAACTCCAGCTTACAATCGTCAAGCTGCAACATCGCTGTGCCAAAGTTCTCGTACACAACCAGATTGGTCCGGCCCAGGGCATTCGCAACGTGGCGGCCAAAGCCGACGCCATCTCCCACGACAACCACGTCGATGTCCTTCACCTGCCTGCCCGCCGTCTCCTGAGCCTGTCGAAGGATGGCGGGCTTACCAAGCAGATAATCGCGAACGAAACCTCCAACCGCGTACGCGCGGATGGAAAGCTGATCGGCGATTTGACCAATCTGCTTCAGCAATGGTTCTTCTATTTGCATATGCTGCTTCACGAGTTCTCTCAATTGCCGTCTTGACCTCTGTACCGATAGTATTTCGAGAAATGTCGTACCTTCTACCAACCCAACGGTTTCGATAAAAGGCGGACTCACCAAGAAAACGACGTCGATTCTTTCCCCTTTATCTAGATGATCACCACTACTCTTTCTTCGTCAAAACAATTTGGCTGCTTGCGGATATCTTCTTCAAGATTTCTTCGGCGACTTCGAGGGCCTGCAGACCATCTTCCCCGGTAACCGGGGGTTCCGTGTTCCCTTGGATGGCACGCACAAACAGCTCGAGCTCATATTTCAACGCGTTCACTTCTTTGACCTCTGGTTGCTCGTACACAATGAGCCGTTTCCTCTGGCCTTGATCAATTCTTCCAAGCAACATCGTCGGTTTCACGCTCGGATCGCCTTCGTCCACAAGCCGAAACACTTCTGCGAGGCCCTGGGAGAAGTCGATCGAGATATACGCGTCGTGCTGGAAGAGGCGCATTTTGCGCATTTTGTTTTGCGAGATCCGGCTCGCCGTGACGTTTGCAACGCACCCGTTCTCGAACTGAAGACGAGCGTTCGCAATGTCCTCGCTATCCGAAACAACCGCAACACCGTTCGCATCGATACGGACCACCGGCGACTTTACAAGACTGAGGATGAGATCGATGTCGTGAATCATCAGGTCAAGCACGACCGCCACATCCGAACCCCGCGGGTTGAATTGGGCCAAGCGATGAGACTCTATGAACATCGGCCGAAGTTTGAGGTGCTCGAGTGCAAGAATCGCCGGATTGAAGCGCTCAATATGGCCAACCTGCAGCTTGAGTCCCTTGGCCTCAGCCACTTTCACTAACGTACGCGCCTGGTCAATGGTTTCCGTGATAGGCTTCTCGATGAACGCGTGCACGCCTCGTTTCAAAGCAAGTTGAGCGACATCGAAATGGCTCTTCGTCGTCGTCGCGATGCTGACCGCTTCAACAGAGGAGAGCAAATCCTCGAGCGTCGGAAACGCCCTGCATCGCGTTTGACTGGCGGCCTTCTCAGCTTTGGACTTGTCAATGTCATAGACACCGATAAGATCCGCGACTGCAATTTCAGCTAGCATCTTCGCGTGGAGGGTGCCGAGATGCCCCGTTCCTATGACTCCAACTTTGAGTTTGTTCATTGGAATTCGCTTTCTAAGTGACTCAAGTTGACCGGTGTTTGAAAGGGGTTAAAACCCCTGTAAATATTGCTTGGAATTTTTGACCACGTCCTAAAGGACGTGGCCATAGCCCCGACCTTCAGGTCGGGGATACGAAAAACCCAACAGAAACTCATAAGGGCTTCAGCCCTTTTATAACCAAGCGGTCAACTTGAGTAAGTGATCTGCAAGCGGTACTCCTTGACTTCCCGCCGAACGGCGAAGTCGTGGGCGGGGGCTCAGGGTAACCATATTCTGTTGTTGCTAATTCGAAGTTGTCTGTGATCCGCCCGGGCTGAGTCGTTGAAGATAACCGACAATCCTGTCGAAGCCGCCGAACCGGCTGTCCCGATAGTAGATGAACGCGGTATACACGTTCCTCGTCCGCCAGTCATTCCCCTCTAACGAAATCCAATCGCTCGACCCCACCACATATTGGTAATCGTATTCTCCTCTTCGCAGCTGCGTTGTCCAAGTGTATCGCTGGGTTTCGTCACTATATCCCATCAAACACTCCGCAGCAGGTCTCCACCCGTTGAATTCACCGACAACGAACACAGAGTCGTACGGCCGAGACCCCAGCACAAGCTCAAACTGGAAGGGGACATAATCTGCATATCGGTTGCCTGTCGTCAGCGTGGAGGTGCCGTGGTTGTCTCCCGAAGGTTTCTGCAAGAATCGGCTGACATCGGCTCCGAGCCGCGGGCGGAGCTGAGTGCCGACTGGATATTCATCGATATTGCGCAGGTCCACCCTCCGGTACTCGTTCCCTGGCGTCACGTTATCCACGACGAACTTCATCTTCGGCGTACCAAAGCCATCCACAAAGGTGTTGGGGTTCTGATCGTTCACATCGATCCGCCAGGGATTGTACAGCTGTCGGTTTCTGTAGATGTCCATGCACGTGAAGAACAACGGGTAAAGCACCTCGCTTCGGGATGAGTCCGCTTTCGGGATGACGAATCCGACCTCGATCTTGTTCACCTGATTGTACGGGTTCGTTTCTGAAGGCAAGGACCGATTGTTGAGTTTCATTGTCGGAACGAGCGCCTCCTCGACAACAAAGAACCTCCCGCGGGCTAACACTTCCTTCTCTGCTTCATCGTAGATGTGAAAGACATAATTCCCGGATTGCGGAAATCGCTCGATGCCAGGAAAGCCAGGCAGTTTGATCGAGTAGTGAAACCTGTACTGCTGTACTCCCGCGGGTGCCGGCTCAAACGGGATCGGTGAGCGTGTTCTGTTCCGAATGTCATCATTGACAAAAGACGTCAGCGTCACATTCCAGTTTCGGTCGCAATGATAGATCCGGACGCGAAAGTCCGGGGGTGTTGTCTCGTCGACATCAAACTCAATCGTGATCGGACGGGACTGGAGTCCAGCGATTGGAAGCCGGGCGTCCGCTGAACCGTTCACACGCAATCCTTTGATGCGGCTCGAACTGGTCTCCTGCGCCGACAGGACGAGCGTGCAAAGACAGCTCACAAGAAAAAACCGCGTGATCATCTTGAGACCTTGTAGAGCGTATAGTAGACAAGATCAGATTTTGTCAGGCCGAGGCCGGGGAACGGCCGTGTCATCACAGGCCGAATCGTGTCCGACGTAAGCCGTTCGGGAGTCGGCGACCGATCAACGATGTAGTCCGGCCGGAGAACGTGCTCGTAACGTCGTTGCGCCATTCCCTCGTCGTAGCTGGCACCGCGGAAGGCTTTCTTTATGGCCGGAGTCACGAGACCCGCAGTCTCATAGACCGTTCGCTCGGTCACATACCCCAGCATGCCAATGTCGGGCGTCAAAATCGTCGCGTCTTGTGGCGTATTCGACCGGAGCCAGTAAGCAATCGGTTTCAGGCATTCGCTCATGCCCATCGTGAAGTTGTTCATGTGAGGCACCACCCGCGAGCGGTACACATATTGGTTTTGGACGAGCGAAATCCCTGCGACAACCAACAACATCAAGAGCGACCGTCGGGGCGAGATGACCGCCGATAACTCAAGCCTCTTGATCCCCCAAACGCCGTAGATGACGACAAACGGGATAAGAAGGACCAGGTAGCGTGAAATGACCTGAACGCTCAAAAGGATGTACAATACCGGCAACGCGACAATCCACAGGACGAAAACGCCTTCCTCTTTGATTATGCGCCAACCGTAATGCCGCACGGTCACCGCAATTCCGAGGATCAAGAGAAGGAGCGGCACGACTTGAGTTGCCCCCAGGATTTTGAGCGAGGAGAATGTCGTGAACCACAGAACCGGTAGGGACGCCAGCGATGTTGATTTCGCTTGAAGTGTATTGGGAACGACGGATCCAAAATACGCGTAAGCAAACACAAGCCACATGGAGAGGATCATCCCGTACATCAGAACTGATCCAGCCAGCGCCCTCCACCTGACAGTTCGATCCCGAGCATTTAAAAGAGCATCCAGGAGAATGACAACGAATAGTAGCGCTCCTTCAGGTCGCACCAGTGTGAGGATCACTGCTACGAACGAAGCAACGACGTATTCCTTTGTGTACGCGTACCACACAGCTATTATCGCCAGAAGCACGGCAAGCGATGTTTCCATGCCCGAGGCCGACCATCGCAAGAACCACGCATCGAAAGAAAACATCCATGCGGCAAGGAGGGCGAACACCCTGTCGCGGATGACCGCAAACGCCAAGGCATAGAACGCAATGATGGCCAAGCTCGCAAAGAGAACGTCAAGCGTCTTTGCTACGATGTACGGATCAAGCCCCAGCTTCGTCCCACCGGCGATCAAGAGAACCCATAGCGGACCTGTGATACCGTAGCTTGGCTCACCAGCATTGAAGGAGAAGCCTTCACCTTGAGCGATGTTCTTGGCATACTGGAGGTAGATGTACGTGTCGTCCGGAGTGTAGTCAAAATGCAGATTGACTGTCACAAAGAAGACCAGGACTACTACGCCGATTCCGTACCGAACTGCGAAGTTCCAAAGAAACGAACTCCAGGCGCGCTCGTGACCGTGTGTGCGATCGTCACTCAAATTGTTTCTTCAGCCAGTTGTGAAATTCCGCTACGTTGTGGAACACGTAGTCTGTATTCATTCGAAGCACCGTTTCTCTCGCGTAGGAATCCCACAGCACTGCAGCGATCCCCACTCCCGCCTCGTGCGACGCCTTCACATCTCCAACCGAGTCCCCAACCATCAGCGCTTCGTTCGGCTTTAGGCCGAAGTGCGACAAGATTTTCCGGATACCTTCCGAGGACGGTTTGTGATTGGCGACGTCGTTTCCGGTCACGACATAATCAAAATAGTGCTTAAGCCCAAATTCCTCCAACGTGATCGTCGTTGTGTGTATTCCCTTACCGGTAAAGAGGGCGAGATGAACTCCATGATCTCTCAAATACTTCAGCAGCTCCTCGATGCCCGGGTAGAGCCGTGCCAACCTGTTATGGTGCGTGCGGTAGAAATGGAGGTAGTCATCCATCACATGCTCGATGTTCGCTCCCCCCACGATTGGCACAAGCGCCCCTTCTTCCGGGGGCCCGAACATCGCCGTGATCTCGTGATCGGAATATCTTCTCCCTTCGTACTTCTCCGCAATGTAGTTGAAGGTATCGAAGATCAATTGATTGGTCTGGGTCAGGGTCCCATCCATATCAAAGATGATGCACTTCAACTTATTCACGGAACGACACCTCACACCGATCGAATGCCTGAGTCTTCATACACATCTCCAACATCAACAAACTTTACCATCGCAGCAGAAACAACAAAGGCGCCAAGCACATCCTCCGCCAAAGGGCTTGCCCCGAATGATTCGTGGCGAGGCGGACGGGCTTGACGCCTATGAGTGTACTCACTTCGAACTCACCTCAATCCAACAAAACCGACGAGGGGCGCGCGATCGTCACGCGACGGTCACGTCCTTGGACAGATACACATCCTGGATCGCGTTCAGGATCTCAACACCATCCTTCATCGGGCGCTGGAACGCCTTGCGTCCGGTGATTAACCCCATACCCCCCGCGCGCTTGTTGATCACCGCCGTCTTGACGGCTTCCGCAATGTCGTTCGCGCCGGATGGTCCGCCTGAATTGATGAGGCCGATCCTCCCCATGTAGCAATTCGCCACTTGATACCGCGTCAAGTCGATCGGATGATCGGACGTCAGCTGCTCGTACACCTTCTTGTGCGTCTTGCCGAAATTGAGCGCAA
>JBBTCR010000609.1:3596-5045 GCA_038043105.1 Bacteroidota bacterium | reverse complement strand
TAAGACGGCCAAAGCGCAGAGCAGAGATAGGGAGATGACCAGCGGGTGAGGCTCCGCCCAACGGCGTGTTAGCAGCTCGGATGGATTGCCAAATATCTTCGACAGTTCGCAATCATGCTAGACTTTGGCGAAATGCCCAATCAGAAATCATTAATAACCTATGGAGGCTTAGTATATGAATAAAAGAACTACAGCCATCGCACTTCTAGTCGCTCCTTTCGCACTGGCTATTTCTCTCATTGCGATCGTCGAGGAATCGCAAGATGCGTATGCGTATCCACCCGGCGTCGGGATCCTGTCCAAGGCGAAGAATTGTCTGGTCTGTCATGCGGACAACGGCCCGTGGAAGGATGATGAAAGAACCATCATTGATGTAGTCGAAAAGGATACGAAGAAATCCTTCAAGCTGCCCGATGGGAGCTTTCTCATCGAAGTGAAACGGGGAGAACAAAAGACTGTCCGGACGGTTATCGGTCGCCAGAAAGACGACGGAACGGCATCTCCTTACAGAACTGCCTGGTCGTACGTCGATCCAAAGACGATCGAGTCGAGTTCATTATCTAAATTTGCACCCGGCTGGGATGTGAACCTCCCGTTGTCCTGCAGAATCGTCGGTGATGTTCTTGAAGGCTACGAAGGAGCAAGACTGACGGTTCTTCCTATGACGATTCGTCCTTTGGATGCTGCACAAGACGCGCAGGTGATACTTCAGGTAATGCTAACACGAGGCGAGTCCGTAAAAGGGAAGGCAAAGGAGGGTATGATCGGGAGCTACTTTGAGAGAATCGTGAGACTCAAAGTCGTGGATTGAGTTTTTCAGCACAAGGAATGGAAAAACATAACACAGAGGACACAGAGGATTCGCAGAGATCACAGAGAAAAATAGGAGAAGGAACCTTACACGGAGGGCACAGAGGAGGCACAGCGAGCACTGAGAATGATATTGAAATGTTCTTAGCTCAACTTGCTTGGAGGCAACATCGCCCTTGCGGAATTCTCATCATTGCGCTCGTCGTCATCCTGACGCCGGTGTTTTTTCCAGAGAATCAAGTATGGGATCCGTTTCGTCATTGCAGCTGAATCATTAGCGGAGAGCTTTCAGAAGCATGTGGAGTCGCAGGCGGGGAAGAAATAGCTCCAGCGACATCCCGTTTTGTGCTTACTGCCGATGCCCAGCACTTTCGTATTGCCTTCCCGCCCAGAGTTTTGTAAATTGATTGTGTTTCGAGGCGTTTTGCGGACGCCAAGTGCCAGGGGTGACATCACCGCCGCTTGGCGTTTGTCATTTCCGCCCCCGAATAGCAGAGCAGCATTTGGCATCACGCGATGCTCCTTGGCCCCGTAGCTCAACATGGATAGAGCGGAGGTTTCCTAAACCTTAGGTTGCAGGTTCGAGTCCTGTCGGGGCTACAGTATCAATGCGGATTTCGGATTGCGAATTGCGGAATT
>JBBTCR010000609.1:0-3496 GCA_038043105.1 Bacteroidota bacterium | reverse complement strand
GAAAAAATCAAAATGCAAAATGAAAAATTGAAGATTGTAGATTGAACATAGTAAATTGAAGATTGTAGATTGCAGATTGTAAGTTAGGGCCCGTCCCGCCGCTTTCTGGCGGGATAAATTGACAATCGGCAATTGACAATTCGCAATCTCCATCGTCTACCGTCTGTACACTGCTCTCTGTAATCTGCTAACTGTTCACTTTTCACCAATTACCATTCACCAATCAACCATTCATGCGCTTATCCAAAGCCTTCATTCCCACCCAAAAAGAAACACCAACTGACGCCACTATTCCAAGCCACCAGCTGATGCTCCGCGCGGGGCTGATGAGACAACTGACGGCCGGCGTGTACGCATTTCTCCCTCTCGGCTACCGCGCAATGCTCAAAGCAATGCAGATCGTTCGTGAGGAGATGGATGCGATCGGAGGTCAGGAGTTTCATTTTCCGGCTCTGAATCCCGAGGCGCTCTGGATTCAAACCGGCAGGCGAGACATTCCAAATTTCATCCTGAGCATTAAGGAGCGTGATCTCGTCCTCGCTCCCACGCACGAGGAAGTGGTCGCGTGGCTTGCTGCGATGCATATCCAGTCTTATAAAGAGCTGCCGCAGATCTGGTATCAGATCCAGACGAAGTTCAGAAATGAGCCGCGCCCGAGGTCCGGCGTGCTGCGGGGGCGTCAGTTTATTATGAAGGACTCGTACACGCTCGACGCGTCGTGGGAAGGGCTTGACAAAGGCTATGAAGCTCATGCGCAAGCATACAGGAACATCTTCACACGGTGCGGATTGAAGTTCTTCGAGGTGAGTGCCTCAAGCGGCGCGATGGGTGGGACTGGTTCGCAGGAGTTCATGGTTGAGTCCGAGTCAGGAGAGGACACGGTGGTCCGCTGCGGCAAGTGCGGATATGCCGCGAATCTTGACATTGCAAGCTCGAACGTTCCGAAAGCCGGTCGCACCGCAGATTCAAAACCGGTTTCGGAGATTCACACACCGAATGTCCGCACGATCGACGAGCTGGCGGAGTTCCTGAAAGTCGATCATGCCCGGCTCGCGAAGTCGCTGGTGTACCGACATGACGGCAAGCCGCTGCTCATCTTGATGGTCGGCAACGATCAGCTCAACGAGTCGAAGCTGACCTCCGCCCTCGGCGGCGGCGACATCAAAGCCATGGATGCCGAGGAACTGAGCGCGATCACGGGCGCTGATGCCGGTTCAATCGGTCCCGTCGCCTTGAAACGCTTCCGGATCATCGCCGACAAACGTCTCGAGGGAGCGAACAACCTCATCAGTGGGGCGAACAAGAACGACTACCACCTCGGCAACATCGATATGCAGCGCGATGTCCAGCTCGATGGATTCTTCGATCTCCGCACCGTCGAGGAGGGGGAGCCTTGCCTGACATGCTCTTCGCCTCTGAAGATCTCCAATGCGATTGAGCTCGGACACATCTTCAAGCTCGGCACGAAGTACTCAGAAGCACTTAATGTCACGTTCCTCGATGAGAATGGTCAGGCAAAGCCGGTCGTTATGGGAAGCTACGGGATCGGCATCGAGCGCATCATCGCATGTGCTATCGAGCAGAGCCGCGACCAGGATGGCATCATCTGGGACAAGGCGCTCGCCCCGTATCTTGTCCACATCATCCCTGTGAATATGAATAACAAAGATATCGTGGTTGCAGCAAATCAAATGTATCGTTCGCTGACTGAAAACGCTCTTAGCTCGCTTTTTGATGATCGCCCCAACTTCACTGCCGGATTCAAATTTAAAGACGCCGATCTCCTCGGAATGCCCCTCCAGATTATCGTTGGCGAGAAAGGCTTGAAGACCGGTCAGATTGAGATCAAGATTCGGAAGACGGGGGAGAGGCTGATGGTCGCAACAAACGATGTCATCCCCGAACTCAAGAAACTCCTATCTCTTTGATTCGATATGTTAGCACCACCTTTTCGCTTCTTCGTCGGTGGGGAGTGGGTTGCCCCACAAGTATCACACACCGTCGCTGAAATCACCAATCCGTATGACAATTCACTGGTAGGCAAGGTCTATCTCGCCACTGAGGCCGACGCAGAAAAAGCCATTCAACGTGCGCTTACCGGTTTTCAAAAGACGGGAGCACTCCAGAGCTACCAGCGTTTTGAAATCCTTTCGTTCCTGGCGAACAAGATCAAGGAACGGAAAGAGGAGTTTGCGCAGCTCATCACGGCTGAAGTCGGAAAATCCATCCAGGTTTCCCGCGTTGAGGTTGACCGCGCGATCACAACCTTCCAGCTTGCAGCCGAAGAGGCGCGGCGCATTGGCGGAGAAGTTGTTCCGCTCGACATTGCAGCAATCGGGCAACATCGTTTTGGTGTTGTGAAGCGCTTCCCAGTCGGCATCGTGCTGGGAATAGCGCCGTTCAACTATCCTCTTAATCTGGTTGCGCACAAGCTGGGGCCGGCCATAGCGGCCGGCAATGCGTTCATTCTGAAACCCCCTCCTCAGGCGCCCTTGACGGGCATCAAATTGGCTGAGTTAGTTGAGACATCGGGATTTCCCGTCGAGGCATTCAGCGTCTTACCATGCACAAATGAAATCGCCGAGAAATTGGTTACCGACGTGCGCATCAAGATGCTTAGCTTTACTGGAAGTGCTGCCGTCGGCTGGTATTTGAAATCAAAGGCGGGCAAGAAGAAAGTCCTGCTCGAGCTGGGAGGGAATGCGGGCGTCATCATCGACCGTTCCGCAAACGTCGACGATGCCGTCAAGAAGAATTTGTCGGGTTCCTTTGTGTATTCGGGACAGGTCTGCATCAGAGTCCAGCGAATCTACGTCCACGAGGACATCTATGACGATTACAGGGAGAGGTTCATTCAGGCCACAAAGTCCCTGAAGGCGGGTGATCCGAAAGATCCCGACACCGTCGTTGGACCCGTCATCAACAACGAAGCTCTCGAGCGCATTATTAGCTGGATTGACGAAGCGCGTGCCCAAGGAGCAAAGGTTTTGACAGGCGGCGGACACCTCGGTCGCGTGATCGAGCCGACGGTCCTCGTTGATGTGCCGCGCGAGTCTAAGGTCTTCTGCACGGAGATTTTCGGACCAGTCGTGACGCTTCACAAGTTTAGCACAATCGAAGAAGCTGTCACCGGCGTCAACGATTCGCCATTCGGACTGCAAGCCGGCATATTCTCAAACGACTATCACAATATCTTGTATGCCTACAATCACCTCGATGTTGGCGGGGTGATTGTGAACGATAACCCAACTTTCAGAGTCGACAACATGCCATACGGGGGGATCAAAGACTCAGGATTCGGTCGTGAAGGTGTGCGATACGCGATCGAAGCGATGACCGAACCAAAGATGCTGGCGATCGGCCTCTGACGTTCGCCGCCGGAGTTGATTTCCAAGTTTGTAATTCGTACCCTCCAAAGGATTAAATCAGCGTTCAGCCCGTCCCGATGAAATCGGGACGAGGTCTCGTCTCGACAGAGTCGAGACGGACTGTCAGC
>JBBTCR010000608.1:0-2330 GCA_038043105.1 Bacteroidota bacterium | reverse complement strand
GTAGAACCTCGGGAACCAGGTATACTTTGCCTCCCCGTAGTAACCGATGACGGAGAGGTTCGCATCCTCGTCTTCCAGCGGGACTTTCCACTCACTATAAACGGCCTCGCCGTTCAAGAGAAATCGGTCTCGGCTGAACTCAATATCGACCTCGCCGATTTTCTGAAGGTAGTCTCCGATTGCCTTGTTCCGTGGAAGGAGGGTCCCGCTGTCCACCAGATATGCCCCGATAGCCCCGGCACCGCCAATGGTCAGTCCCATCATCGGCGTGTACGCGAGCCGAACGATCTTGTTAAAATCATTATTGTTGTTCATCTGTCTGTTCGACGTAGCGCTGATGGTTCCGTTCGACACGGCTGCGGCGTAATGCAAGCGACCGACATCCCCGAAGACCATTGCCCCGATGTCGTAAATGCCAAGATCAATCAATCGCATGCCGATACCCCTGCCGCGGTTGTTAAGAAGATCGGCGCGGGTGATCACCTGATTGGGCATCGACATTCGATATTCGTAAATCAAGGGAAGACCGAACAAGAAGTTCTTTACAGGAAAGCGCCGCTCGTCCAGGTTCCCAAATGGCATATCAAACTTGCCGATCTGGAAGTTTAGTGCCGGCCCCGCGATGTCTGTAATGCGGATGGCAAGATAGTCGATGTAAATCTCCTCGTCCTCAAACACTCGCACATTGGCCAGCGCAACGACATTATCGGTCACCCTGCCGTCAAGAAACAGATCGAATCGCCATCCGAACGTCGGCTTTCCCTTGTTCACGACCCTCGGTGCCGAAGAGCGGTCGCTCTTTACTCCGTAGGCGGCGGCTTGCCCACTGAGTCGCACTTGCGCATTCGTGTAGGTCAAAAGCACCGAAGTCACGGCGAGGATGGATAATCCCTTTTTCATAGCGCACTCTCAATGAGTGAAATTGACCGTAGCCGCGTCACCGCTTCGAACAGTGACGGTCCGGCTTTCCACCACTTCCCGTCCGTACCAGAACCTGATTGTGTGGACCCCCTCGGGAACATTCTTGATCGAATAATTGCCTTCATCGTCGGGAGCTGCAAAATACGGATTGTCGAGCACCAAGATCGTTGCGTTCATTTGCGCGTGAATGTCGCAATACACTCGGACCACCCCCGGCCGGTCAAAACGCACCGAGCGCGACTCACCCGTTGGATACCGTCCGAGATCGAACTCCCTTGGCTGTGAGTAGGAGAAGACATTGTGGAACAGGTTGTCCCGGTTGGGAAAATCCACCGTTGTCCCTGCAAGGATCGGAAGTACCTGCGGATGGAAGGTGAGATCTTTCTGGTCAAGAAGAGGATGTGAAGCAGGCGGCGAAGCCTTTTGTCCCTTCAACGTCTCGCTTTCAAGATAGATAGCAGCTTTCTCTGAGAGCTTGTAGGTGGAAGAAGCTGAACGGTTCGACTGCGAGCCGGTGCGAGGCATTCTGTGCGTGCTATAGCGATCGACGGAAGGCGATCTTGATACGTCATCGTCGCTTCTGGCAATCGTAATTCGTCCTTTAATCTCCCCAACTCTCTTGGTCTGCTGTGCAAACGAAGGCGAGATGCACAATGTGAGGTAGAAAAGAACCCACAGCCCGACGAGGTTTTTCAAAACTGAATGAAGAGTCGTGCAATTGGTCATTGTGTGCAACAGCTCCACGATCAAATTGCTTTACAATTAACCAATTTTGGATTCAGAATCAACCGAGTCGTCAGGAACCGCAGCCCCTTGCTTCAAAACAACAATGCCCACACCAACGCTGTTAGTGTGGGCATCGAGGATTTCCCAGCGAGGCTTCAGACAGCCTGCTTCTCCGAGGGGATGCAGAATCTGTCAAACACCTGCTTCAATGTTGCCTCGACCTGATCGGGGGTGTTCCCTTCGATCTGATATCGGTGGATCATGTGGATGAACTTGCCATCCCGCATCAGCGCGAACGATGGTGACGAAGGCGGTTGGTCTGTGAAGTACTCGCGTGCCCGGGCTGTTGCCTCTTTATCCAGTCCCGCAAAGACCGTCACAATCTTTTCAGGAGCATTCGAATGCTGTAGCGCTCTAGCGAGTGCGGGTCGGGCAGCTCCGGCCGCGCATCCACATGTCGAATTGACGACGACCAACATGGTCCCCTTCGCATTGGGCAGCACGGTATCCACCTCTTCAGGTGTTCTGAGCTCCTGCGCGCCGAGCCGCGTCACCTCGTTTCGCATCTGTTGAATGAGAATATCGTACATGGGCTTTCTCCTCCGCGTAAGATTCGTCGTTGAATAGTTGCTGAATCCTAATAACAAAAGAGCTGAAAAATCGTTCCCGAGCCTGCAACCCTT
>JBBTCR010000607.1:0-1450 GCA_038043105.1 Bacteroidota bacterium | reverse complement strand
AAGGTCAGGCGGGGCGACTTTGCGTGAGGAAAAGCTTTTCGACCACGTTTCTAGCTGCCTCCCCGATATAGGGAGGAGGCCTCGACAGTGTATCATCCAGCTATCCAAGCCAAGGAGTTCCTATGCCAAAGTATAAGATTGCGTGGTTGCCGGGTGATGGAATCGGTGTTGAGGTCTTGGATGCAACGAAGATTGTTCTCGACAGAATTGGACTTGACGCAGAATACATCCCCGGAGAGATCGGTTGGGACTTTTGGTGCAAAGAAGGAGACGCGTTCCCACAGCGCACGATTGACCTACTCAAGAACGTTGATGCTGCTCTCTTCGGAGCGATCACCTCGAAGCCGGCAACGGCGGCGCAGAAGGAGTTGACACCCGCGCTGCAGGGGAAAGGTCTGACCTACCGCTCCCCCATCGTGCGAATGCGACAACTCTTCGATCTGTACATCTGCCTGCGACCGTGCAAAGCTTATCCAGGTAATCCGCTGAACTACAAAGAATCCATCGACCTCGTGGTCTTTCGTGAGAACACAGAGGATCTGTATGCCGGAGTTGAGTTTTCACCGATCCCGCAGGAACTATCAGATCTTCTCACAAAGCTCGCAAAACCCTTCGCTCCTTTCAGCAAGATCCCGGCTGACCAGTATGCCATATCCTGCAAGATCAACACGCGTGCAGGCTCGGAACGGATCGTGCGCGCGGCGTTTGAGTACGCTCGCCAGCAATGTCGCAAAAAGGTCACGATTGTCCACAAGGCCAACGTCGTCCGGGCGACTGACGGGTTGTTCCTCGAAGTGGCCAAGGAAGTCGCGAAGCAATATCCCGAGATCCCGATGGACGACGCGAACATCGACGCGATGACGATGTGGCTCTTGAAGAACCCGTTTAACTACCACGTGCTAGTTGCTCCGAACTTGTACGGCGATATCATTTCCGACCTGTGTGCGCAAATGGTTGGCGGACTCGGATTCGGGTGCTCCGGGAACATCGGCGAGAAGCTCGCGGTGTTCGAACCAACGCACGGCTCTGCACCCAAATACGCCGGCCTCAACAAGGTTAATCCTATTGCCACGATTCTGGCAGCGAAGATGATGCTCGATTGGCTCGGTGAGTCTCAGAAGGCACGGGCACTTGAGCAATCGGTGGCGGAAGTTATCTTAGAAGGAGCAGTGCGCACGTATGACATGGGAGGATCAAGCACAACAACGCAAATGGCTCAAGCGATCAGTGCGAAGCTGTGAGGCAGACAACGATCCTTGACGAGAGCTAGATAACGGCGATCGGTAAGAAGAGTTTGTGAAGGTCAATTAGAGAGCCGGACGAAAAGTCTCTCGCAAAGTCGCAAAGGACGCAAAGTTAGTATTTACACTAAGGATTTCACAAAGTTTCACTTTGCGACTTGCCTGCCCGCCGTTACCCCAAGCCAACGCAAGGTCAGGCGGGGCGTCTT
>JBBTCR010000606.1:0-3565 GCA_038043105.1 Bacteroidota bacterium | reverse complement strand
CTTCTGACAGGAAAAGGAGTAGCATCTGATGATTCAAGGTGAAAAGGAAACCGCGCTCTTCATGGGCCTCGTACTTATGTTCCACAGCGCTGCGATGCAACATATGGGGAAGGTCAAGAATCCTTTGACCGACAAGGTTGAACGGAACCTAGACCAGGCCCAGTTCGCTATTGACACTCTGGATGTTCTCGCGGCAAAAACGAAGGGGAATCTCGCGGACGAGGAGCAACGACTCATCACGAATGTCATTAGAGAGCTCAAACTCAACTACGTGGATGAGTTGAGCAAAGATCAGGCCTCCGCTTCCGGAGCGTCGAAAACTTCAACCAGTGAAGAGAAAAAGGCTTAGTCATGACGTTCGGTATTGCAGGTAATCTCCAGAAGGAAGGTCTTCCACGAATCTTCCAGACTCTTGTTGACCGTTTTGAGCAGGAGGGTGTAGAATACGTCGTTGAACGAGCGTTGGCTCAGCGGGTGAGAAAACAAACGGCGCGAAAAGGTCCGAGGAAGCTAAAAACGGTACCTGAGAGCAAACTTGCCAAAGCGTGTGATATGCTCATCTCGCTCGGTGGAGATGGCACGATTCTCCGTATGGCGAGGATAGTTGCTCAAAGCGGTACGCCGATCCTCGGTATCAACTTGGGCAAGCTCGGGTTCCTGGCTGAGGTCTCACTGGAGGACCTTGACACGTGTCTTGCCGAGATTTTGAAGGGTGATTACGTCGTAGAGGAAAGGATGATGCTTCAGGCATCAATTTCCAAGTCTGCAAGGAGTTATATCGCATTGAATGATATTGTTGTTGATAAGTATGGAACGTCACGAGTTCTCGATTTTGAAACGTTTGTCGACGGAGAGTACCTAGCAACATTCACAGCGGATGGTGTTATCCTCTCCACACCAACCGGATCAACTGCCTACGCCCTCGCGAACGGCGGTCCGATCGTTACGCCCCAGAACAGATCGATTACCATCAGCCCTATATGCCCCCATACTCTCACTGCCCGACCTGTCATTGTCCCGGATGACTCTGTTATTCGCATCAAGGTCGCCTCAGCGCCCCACAAGGTGCACCTCACAGCTGACGGACAAGATGAGATCATTCTCAAGCCTCCAACTGAGCTAAAGGTGAAGAAGGCCCCCTTCACAGCCCGATTGGTCAAACGACGCAACACGAGCTACTACGATCTGCTGCGAAAGAAGCTCAACTGGGGAAGGGACGTGCGGATCGACGAAAAACGATGACTGGTCTTCAGCGGACCTTCGTCACTCTCATTTAGTTATTCATCGCACCCTCATCAATCCACTTTTTGATGCCATTGATTTGGTTCGCGTTCAGCGGATCCCGGTTGAATGGCATCTGCGGTATAATCCGGCCGTCAATTCGCTGAGCGAGCAGGCTATTATTGCTGGCACCGGAGATCACGAGTCGCGGCTGGTGGTTCATGAGCTTGCTATAGGCGGGAATAGAGAGGTCGAGGCCGGCAGTGGCATTGCTTCCAGCGTGGCACCCGGCAAGGGCGCATCGCTGCTGGAAGAGCGGTTCAATGTGCTTAGTGAAGCTTACGTTGGACTCGGGGAACACGATGGGATTGGCCGATGGATCCGCGATCTCATCCTTACAGGAAGGGGTCGAGAGCACACACCAAGCAAGAACCATCAATATCCACTTACTTGTTTTCATCCGCCAGGTCCCTAATTCTCCCATCAACGGTTGCAGAGATTAACCTGTCCCGACGAATGCGCTCGATGAGGATGTCACGATCCAGATTGGGAAGAGGCTCGATCGTCAGCTCTGCCGGATCGATGCCGAAATGGACAGCTGAGTTGCTCGCTACGTAGTTGTTCGTGCAAATGCTGTAGAGCGACTTCTCATCCAGCGGTTTCCCGTTGACTTCCACGGAAACAATTCTGCTCCCCGGCGGTCGACGCGAGTCAAACGCATATCGAATGCCGCTCACCTGAAGCCATGCTTGCATACTGGCCGAAACCTGAAACTCCAGCAGAGACCTGAGCATTGCACCATCGACGCGGAAGACAACACAGTGGTTGCCAAATGGATTCATCCTCCAGATGTCACCGACCGTTATCGGTCCAGCGGGTAGATCTGCGCGTATGCCGCCGGAGTTCTGGAAGGCGACGTCCGTTCCGACATACGACCGGAACACGTCCGCCTGCCAGTTGCCCACATTTGATTCTTTTCGCTCACGACTCCGATTCCGAGTCCATGGTGTCTTGAGCTCGCCAATGACCACGTTCATCGTTGCCCGAATTGATCCTGCGAATTCCTCAACTTTCCTGGCAGCCACCGAATCAGGGGCGATCTCGCCCGCGCGGGTCTCAACGAGCTCGCCGCGGTAGCTAAACACGGAATCCCCATCGAGGTCCACCATCAACTCCAGCTTGCCAAGCCAGCGTCCTCGCGTGCCGGCTTGAACAATGAGGGTCCTGTTCACCTTTGCAGGCTTGAGCAGGGCGACGTGGTCATGACCTCCGACGATGATATCAATTTCAGGATGCCTGCTTGCGATTGCACTATCATTCTGCAACCCGGCATGCGTCAATGCGATGAGAAGGTCAACCTTTTGCGTTTTAAGCGCATTGATGTGCCAGGAGAGCACGCTGTCAACATCGAGCATCTTGATACCCGCGAGGCTATCCTTAATGACAAGCGACTCGAGCTGAGGGTGCGTGAGCCCGACAATGCCCACTCGCAAATCGCCGCGCGTCACGATGCGTGTGGGCTCTCGGAATGTGCTGCGTGAACGGTCATCGTAGATATTCGCTGCGAGGGTGGGAAAGCGTGCCGTCCTCAGGGTCTGGCGCAGGCGTTCGCTTCCGTAGTCGAATTCATGATTGCCAAGTGTCATCGCGTCGGGGTTGATGATGTTCATCAACTCGATCTGCGACTGGCCAAGAGTGAGCGTCGAGATGGGCGATCCCTGAAAATCATCTCCCGCATTGAGCACAAGCGCGTTGGGCGTTGATGTCCGGTACTTGTTGATGTAAGCGAGCAAGTATGCCGTTCCGCCGACGACGTAGGTTGTGTCTCTTCCTGTGACAGCATCCCGCACTGTCACGCTAAAGGGCTCGTTGCTGGCGTGAAAGTCATTCCAGTGAAGGATCGTCAGCGGAGCAAGCCGCGGTTGTGCGTGAGCAGCGAAGCTGAGCGCGACGAGAAGCGCGAAGCGGAATGTTCTCATAAACTGTCAGGGGATGTGCGGAAAATGTACCGAAAAGTGCCCGGCGCCGCAAGAAGTTTCTCGTTGACTTTTCTGCACTCTTTGGGTATATTCGATGCGCAACGACGGGCCGTTAGCTCAGTTTGGGAGAGCGCCACAATGGCATTGTGGAGGTCACCGGTTCGACCCCGGTACGGTCCACTATTTAACGAGTGGACTTGAAGAGAAAAGGGAATGTCCATCGCGATTCTGTTGTGAGGGGGAGGTGACCGGTTCTGCGCCAAAGGCGCACCAGCCCGCTACCCGCCCGACTGAACGACGAGTCGTTCGGGCGGGCGCAGTCTGGCGGGTCCCAGCCCGACTGATGGCTGGCGGGCGCCTATGGA
>JBBTCR010000605.1:0-4833 GCA_038043105.1 Bacteroidota bacterium | reverse complement strand
AGTTCGGCTTTTTCCGAAAGCAGCATCGTGTCAACGACCCCAAGCGCCATTGCGATCCACACATCAGCCAGAAGCGCGAGCGCGCCGACGATGAACGTGAGAAGCACCGACGCTTCGCTTGTAAATCCGTAGCGACCGGATTTGATTTTTGTGATGTAGGCTATGGCAGCCAGCACGCTCACCGATGCCAAGCCAACGGGCAGCAGAAAGGTAACGCCGGCGCGATAGAGCCAGGCACAGGCGAAACCGTAGAGGCTGATAATGGGGTACGTGCGCACTCCGCCGAAGACGACTCCACGATGCTCGACCTTTGTGCTTTCTCTCTCCAGGCCGACAAGAAAGCCGAGCGCCAGAGCCACCACAAAACGAAGTTCAATTGTCCACTCGATCGCGTTCATCTGATGCTGGTTCCCCTATGATGGTGAAATCCCTATTTCAACTTCTGTGATGGAAAGAACCGTTCGCAGATCGGCAGGAGCCATCTCAACGAGAAATCCGCGCTTCCCACCGTTGATGTAGATTTGAGGCAAGTCAAAGATCGATTTTTCGACATAGATGGGGAGCGGATGCCGCGTTCCAAAGGGACTCGTCCCTCCAAACAGATATCCCGTATGCCTCTGCGCCGTCGCCTCGTCACTCGGTTCCACCTTTTTCACCCCGATCACTCGCGCGAGTTCTTTCGTCGAAACTTCGCGATCGCCGTGCATCAACACCAGCAGTGGCTTTCGCTCGTCTGTCTGCATCACGATTGTCTTGATGACCTGATGCTCGCGGACGTTGAGAGCTTCTGCAGAGAGGCGCGTCCCCCCGTGCTCCTCATAGGTATACAGATGCGGCTTGAAAGCTACGCCCTTTTTGCGCATCATCCGAATCGCTGGAGTGACAGGATATTCCGGTTTGGGCATTCAACGAATCGGCTTGCTTCGGCGCGGGGGGCGCAACCAGCCGAATTTCTTCAGCTCGATTTTCTCGTTCACAAACGCAACGCCCTCTTTCAGGAGCAAACGCTTTTGCTTTTGACAATCACCGCTTGCTTTCGGCAAGGAGATCCTCCCTTGAGCGTTAATCACTCGATGCCACGGTATACCCAGGATGCTCGGGAGATTATGAAGAGCATAACCAACGAGTCGGGCCTGACCTGGCAGCCCGGCTTCTCGTGCAACCTCCCCGTATGTTGCGACCTTCCCTTCCGGGATTTGTCGCACTGTTTCCCAGATGAGGTGATAGGTGCTGAGGTTCTGCCGTGATCCCATATCGAGCTCGGCAGCGACGGATGGAGTGCGTGATTGCCGATGCGTTCTCATAATATTACAGGCTGTGAGAACTTCGCCAGCTCGGCAGCGGATGCCTTCTCGACGTCCGCGTGCAGGCTGTTGCTGTGTGCATCCATCGTGACGATGGCTAGGAAATCCTTCACACGCACGTGCCACATCGCTTCCGGTATGCCGAACTCGAGAAAATCAACCCCTTCCACTTCCTCGATGCACTCGGCATAGTACTGCGCCGCTCCGCCGATGGCGTTGAGGTACACTGCACCGACTTCCTTCAAAGCGGCCAATGTCTTCGCTCCCATACCGCCCTTACCGATGACTGCCCGTACGCCAAACTTCTTGATAACGTCTGCCTGATACGGTTCCTCGCGAATGCTGGTCGTCGGGCCGGCAGCGTTCATAAACCATTTGCCATCCTGTTTGAGCGCAACCGGGCCACAATGGTAGATTGCTCCACCCTTTAGGTCGACTGGCGAATCGTGCGTCATAAGGTGGTGATGGAGCGCATCGCGTCCCATATGCAACGTGCCGTTGAGCAGAAGGACATCGCCCACCTTCAAGCCGCGCACCTGGGTCTCCGAGAGCGGCAGTGTCAGTCGTATCTCACGACCGGTCAGCGGCAGCGCTTCGGTCTTTGCCATCTTCATAGCAGGTGTATCGCCCTTGTACAGCCAGCGCTTGATCTTGCCGCTCGAAGGATCAATAACGACACCCAATCGACGGAACGCCCAGCAATCGTACGCGACAGTCACAAAGAAGCTCGCTGGCAGTCTGTGGTACGATCCGATCTTGCATCCGATGAGCGTCGCTAAACCGCCAAAGCCCATCGCTCCAATGCCGAGCTTGTTGGCACTCTCCATCACACACGCCTCGAGTTTTGCCAGCTCGGGGTTTGGATTAATGTCGTCGAGCTCGCGGAAGAGCTGCTGCTTAGCATAGGAATATCCCGACGTTCTGTCACCACCGATCGCCACACCGATCGCCCCCACGCTACACCCCTGTCCTTGCGCCTGCCACACGGCATGCAAAAGGCACTTACGGACGCCATCCAGCGTGCGGTCAGCACGACCGAGATCCGGCAACTCACACGGGACGGAGTACTGGATGTTTTTGTTTTCACATCCACCTCCCTTAAGGATTAGCCTCACCTCAATGTCAGGTTCCTCCCACTGCTCAAAGTGAAGAATCGGGGCTCCATCACCGAGATTGTTACCGGTGTTCTTACCCGTCAGCGAATCGACCGTATTGGGCCGAAGTTTTCCTTGCTTCGTGGCTTCAACGATCGCATCCAGGATCTGCTTTTTCATGACGATCTGATTCACGCCCACGGGCGTCTTGATCTCGAATGTGGGCATGCCCGTGTCCTGGCAGATTGGTCCGCAGTTCGTGACCGCCATGTCGACGTTGATCGCAATTGTCTGCAGGGCGAGATCGGATTGTGTTCCTGGTTTCTCCCGATCCATTGAGCCCTTCAACGCTCGTCGCACGTCCGCTGGAAGGTTCGTGGATGTCTCAACTATCAGGTTCAACATACTATCTTTGAAGTGTTCCATACTCTGTCTCCTTGCAGGCTTTCTTTGTGGAAATCAACGGGAGATAACTGCCTGAATCGTCACCAATATATCAAACCCTGGCTGAAATGGCAAAGAAGCATGTGCCAATGAGTCTCGATGCGATGTCCTATCCTTCCCTTCAGCCACCGAAATCCGTTCTCCATAACTAAATCTAAAGCAACAATGATAATGCCAAATGGTCTCGAGATGGGTTTGAGACTTGGGATTACACGTTCAGGTCGACTACCTCGTCATTGCGAGATCTGCAAACCCTCGTACAGCTCCAGCTCACCACTGAAGAAGAAGACGCGAGACCAAACGCGCGTGAGAATGAACAATTGTTGGAAGAACAACATCAGCCAAATAGTCCCTATGCTCGTCATTCCAATCGACAGATCCAACCACAGATAGATCGCAAACAGAGCGATCGGCACGAGAAGCATCAGAAACTGGAGGCCGATGACTTGGAAGAAGTGTCGAAAAACAAACTTCGTCGATCGCCAAGCGGTCTTGAGCATGGAGTGGGTGTTGCTGAGAACTGCGCTGATCTTAGCGTAGTCCGCAACCAAGATGAGGATCATGATCGGCAACAAGAAGAGGACCATCATAATAACGAAGGCAATAATCCAGGTGACCTCGGAAGTCCCGTCTGTCACAAACGCATCGAAGAGAACACCGAGCACGATTGCCCAGACCGAGGCGAGAACGATCAGCAGGATCCCAAACAAAAAGAAGAGCCGAAGGAACCGGAAGAAATAGGTGCCACATCCCGTGAAGAACTCTCTCAACGAGAACCGTACATCCTTATCGCGAATGGTCGTGAGAATTCCTCCCGCCAGGACTGTGTTTACAAGCATGTAGAGAAGCGTCAACCACACCATTTGTCGGAAAACAACGCTGACTTCTTCCATATGCTGGCCGAGAAATTCCTGCAAAACCGGATAGCTGATCCCATCCATCAGCTCCGATCTTGCCAAGCTTGTGCCTAATCCTGATTCCAGGGCTGACCGAAAGGCGAGAGCGAGACCAAGCGCTGCCAGCAGATTGATGACGTAGAGCAGGAGGACCATCCGAAACTCAGTGGTCGCTCGCTTGATTCCGGTTACAAATGCGCGGAGAACACTCATTATCGTTTCCTTCTATCTATTTTGAAGTAGTCAGTCCTTATCCCACCGTCGCCGCAAGTTGAAGGACATTTTGCAGCCAGAAAAGGAACTTCAGTGTGTATTTCCAGATCGGGGCAGTCGGTGGCTCCGTTGTCTTGCTGTTGTTGTTCCAGTTGATGTCTATGACGAGCACGGTATCAGGATCGATTTTTGCCCACAGAATTTTTTCCGGTCGGCGATACTTGAACTCCGCCCAGCGGCTTTGCCCATCCCACTGTTCCCGGACTTCCTCTCCATCGTCAAAGTGAACAAGAACCGAGGTAGGCAATTTGATTTCGCCGAGCCGGAACGCAACGGCTCGGGAATCGTACAGCTTCTTAACCACCGTGTCTTTCTTCTCGTCGAGCGTGACTTTTTTTCCTTCACGTTCAACAACCCCTTGAATCGGTCTTACCTCCGTGTTCTCGATATACCTCAATTCATAGTCGCAGATGTCTGTTCCGTACAACACCTGATCGAAATACCAGTTCAAGTCCTTCCCAAACTTGTTCCCGTGCAATTTCGGGACGATCTCGTTCACGACGGCCAGGAAATCACGGGCACACGGATGCTTGAATTTCCACCGGTTGAAGTAGGTTTTCATGAGCGTATCCATGACCGGGCGACCGATCATTCGCTCAAGTGTTGTCATAAAGACCGCCGTCTTGTTATAGGTAAGGTTGCCGTATCCTCCCTGCCTGAATTCCCAGGCGCGCGTGAACGTCGGAGCGATCTTGGGATTGCCCATGCCGCTGTAGCCGCCGCGAGTAACTTCGAGGTCACCCCCCTGAAGTCCCGGCAGATCGAGAACTGAGGCTTTTGAACCATAGGTCTCGTTCATGATGCGGGTGTCATAGTACTGGT
>JBBTCR010000604.1:0-1533 GCA_038043105.1 Bacteroidota bacterium | reverse complement strand
TTGGTGACTTTGTGGTTCAATTTTTTTTGCGGGTGGTTTTCGACCGAGTTTCTAGTTCATCCCTTCGACCCTTTGTCTCAACAACGACTTGATCGTTGTGACAACCATGTCGATTGCCACACTGTTCTCGGCGCCACGCGGAATGATGATGTCCGCCCAGTGCTTGCTCGGCTCAACGAATTCCAGATGCATCGGCTTCACCGTACTCGTGTACTGATTCATCACGGAGTCCACAGAACGCCCGCGCTCGAGGATGTCCCTTCGTATCCTGCGAATCAACCGCTCGTCCGCATCAGTGTCAAGAAATATTTTGATGTCCATCAGATCACGCAGCGGCTTCTCCACGAAAATGAGAATGCCGTCAATGATGATGATCTCCTTAGACTCTAACCGACGGGTTTCCTTCATGCGCTGATGGGTTGTGAAATTGTAGATCGGTTGATCGATGGGCTTTCCCTCTTTAAGATCCCTCAGGTGTCGAACAAGCAGCTCAGTCTCGAGCGAATTTGGATGATCGAAATTGATCTTATCCGGTGTCAGACCATGATAGGACGAGATATCCCTGTAATATGAATCGTGTTGGATGACGACTATGCGGTTTTTGTCGAGCGATTCAAGGATCTTGTTCGTGACCGTTGTCTTTCCTGAACCGGTTCCGCCCGCAATTCCGATGACGAGTGAGTTTCTCATCCGGGCGAGTCCTTAGATGCGTGTCGATACATTGATCGGTATTCTACACTACTCCGACGGCGAACAGCTCCGAGCATTTCCTCGTATGCAATCGGAGGGGAATATAGACGATAAATGAAGAAGTTTCAACGTGAATCTCTGTTGATAAAGAGGGCTTATTTTGCGATTATCAGGACAGACGATATCCATGAGCATACTCCACGTTTGTCTAATCCTTCTCACCGTTTACTATTGCATCGTCGTTCTAGGACTTGTCATTGGACTTCGTCGCATTACTTTTAGGAAATCGCGATATCAGCCTTTCGTCTCAATCATCGTTGCCGCGCGGAACGAAGAAAAAAACATTGTCACGCTTCTGACACAGCTTACCCAGCAGACCTACCCGTCCTACGAAATCATCATCGTGAATGATCGATCGACAGATCGGACAGGCGACATCATCACATCGTTCCAACAATCTCACCCCAATCTGAAAAGAGTCGACATCACGACACTCGCTGGAGACATGCCAGCCAAGAAAAATGCGCTGGCGCAGGGCATAGCTGCGAGCGAGGGCGAGATCCTCTGTTTCACCGATGCCGACTGCATTCCCCCAAGAGAAGGGGTCGACGAGCTCGGCTCCGCATTCCACAGCGACGTTGGCCTTGTGGCCGGATACTCCCCCTATGACGCATCGCTTCTGCCGCAGCAGTCGCAGAGGAAAGGCTCGCTCAGATCGATCTTCTACTCATTTCTTGAATACGAAGAGCTCAAGGGTGCAGTGTGGTCGGCGGGAGCGATCGGGCTGGAGAAAGGATGGCTCTGCACGGGACGCAGCCTGGCTTACCGCAGGGCCGTCTACGA
>JBBTCR010000603.1:0-1825 GCA_038043105.1 Bacteroidota bacterium | reverse complement strand
TGATGCAATTTGTGGACAACATGTATTATTCGTTCGGACTTCGCGAGGCAAAACCGGGTGATGAAGAGGTGAAGAACGCAGTTCCCGACCCCGAGCAACCGAAGAGGGAGTGAACGACACATTCTGTGACAGCTGAAACGAAAGAGCCTCATCGAGAGATCGGTGAGGCTTTTTCGTTTCAAGAGCAACAACCTTGTTTAGTCAAGTGCTGGGGCCGTTTTCTTCCGAAGGATAGACTGAGAAATGATGGCCACTCCCACAACAACACCACACCCCACGACATTGTACCAGAGCCAGGGGATCTGCGTGAAGAAGAAACAATAGAGAACCACCGCTTCGCCAACGAACGCAGCCCAGAATGTCGCCGTCCCCCTAATCCACTTCAGATAGAAGGCGATGAGAAATATCGCGAGCATCGTTCCGTAAAAGAGTGAGCCAAGAGTGTTCACAGCCTCGACCAACGAACCGAGCCTGCTGGCGTACTGAGCAAAGATGATCGCATACACTCCCCACATCGCCATTGCCAGCCGTGACACAAGGAGATAGTGCTTTTCGCTCCTTTCTCTCTTGAAGTGGCGCCGATACACATCAACAACCGAACACGTCGCCAGCGCGCTCAATTCACTTGAGGTTGACGACATCGAGGCTGCAAAAATGCAGGCGAACACCAGACCGACCAGTCCGAGAGGAAGATACTTCATGACGAAACTGAGAAAAACGAAGTTGGTGTCACTTGTATCGACCTCGGGGTCGTTAATCTTGAGTATCTCGATGCCCTCCGCCCGAATAGCCTCTGCATGGTTGGCTGCTGTCGCAAGTGAGGATTGTGCTTCCTTGATAAGCTGGCCATCCCCTGCACGCTTGGCTGCAAGATAACCTTTGACGGCTTCGGTTTTTTCCTGGAAAGCTTGTTCGTAACGTTGTTCAACGGTCCGAAACTGTTCCGCATACGGACTTTGCTCTATCTTTTGAATCTCGACAGGATTGAAGAATAACGGTGGACGTTCAAACTGATAAAAAGCAAACACCATCGCTCCGATCAAGAGGATGAAGAACTGCATCGGCACTTTCGCCATGCCGTTGAACAGGAGCCCCAACCGGCTTTGCCGCACCGACTGCCCCGTCAGGTATCGCTGAACTTGTGATTGATCCGTCCCGAAGTACGCCAGCGCAACAAGTGTCCCGCCGATCAATCCGGACCAGAAGTTGTACCGATTCCCCAGGTCAAACGAGAAGTCGACCACATTCAGCCGTCCCATTCCTCCACTGACGTGCAAAGCATCACCAAACCCAATACCCTCCGGCAGGAGAAAGATCGTCATCATAAACGCGACCGCCATCCCAAACATGATGATGATCATTTGCTGGAAGTCTGTCCAGTTCACCGCCTTGACCCCGCCGGAGGTTGTGTAAATGATGATGATTCCACCGATCAGCGTCGAAGTCAGACGAATATCCCAGCCGAGCATGACAGATAAGACCAGCGATGGAGCATAAATCGTCATCCCAGCCGCGAGTCCGCGCGAGATGAGGAAAATGATGCTGGTGAGCGTCCGCGTTTTGAGATCAAACCGGTATTCGAGATATTCGTACGCCGTATAAACGCCCAACTTATGAAAAATCGGAACGGCAGTGATAGAGAGGATGACCATTGCTAGCGGGAGACCAAAATAAAACTGCACAAATCGCATCCCATCAACGTAAGCCTGACCGGGAGTAGAGGTGAAGGTGATAGCACTCGCTTGCGTCGCCATGATCGAGAGCGCAACCGTATACCACCGCATCTGCCTGTCCGCCAGCAGAAAACTCTTGAGGTTTCGGCTTC
>JBBTCR010000602.1:0-3390 GCA_038043105.1 Bacteroidota bacterium | reverse complement strand
ATTAAGACCAAGAGGAAGACCAAGAAAAAGTACCGGACACCTTTAATTCCCCCCCCTCAAACACCATCCACAGATTAGTGAAGTCTATCTTGTGAGTGACATATCCTCTGATTGTGCCTTGTACCTTCTTGCATTCCAAGTGAACAGAGGTATAGGGTAGTGTTTTATTGCCACAAATTTCCCCTTCTTTAATGCAGCTTAACGGGTCGAATTGGACAACCCTGCAAGGTTCCCCGTCAATCACACTCCACTCTTTATCCTTAAGCAAAACCAATTCTTCAGAAGCTGTCATACTCTCACCTGCCTTTCTGTTTCTTTTCTTTGAGTTCGTAGCCTAAATACTCCAGCAGCGTCCCCACCGTCTCGGCCTTCAGCGAACCGCCGTATATCATCCGGTGCAACTGCGCTTGCGAGACGCCCGTGTCCTGCGCGATGCGATAGCGCGTCTTGCCGCACGTCAGGACCTCTTGCCGTATTGTCTCTATCACGTTCATACCGCCGTTATATCCGCTGCTTACCGTCCCGGTCTTTGTACGTTGCTCGAACGACTCTCATTTTTCAGCCCTCGCTTTTCGCTTGTTCTGGTTCCTCAATCCAACGGTGCCGAAGCGGTGCCTCCCAATCCAGTGCCATAGCTGGTTTGCGTGTGTCTGGAGCACAGCGCTCCAATAGCAGCCTATACTCGCACCAGACTCCATCAATAGTATCAAGCGCCCTATCTAAGTCCCCGAACGTTGGCATTGGTGCGTTCTCACGGTTCTTGTCCCAATGGGCTACCCACTTGTCCGTGAAGTGTTTGACGAGGCACGTCCCTTCATCGAGCTTTCCCAGAGCCGTGTCAAGTCTTTCGGGGTCCATGCGTTCCTCGCCAGCCTTCGCAAACACATCGAAAGTCCGATCAGCCGTTCCCATTTCTCTTAAGAATTCATCCCGCCATTGTGAGACAAAATACTCACGTGTTATGACGTCAGGATTTTTCTTAATCCCCCATATCAGGCGATACAAAGAAACAGATTCTTTCTTATCCACCATCTTACGAATGCCGGTGGCAACCTTAGCGACATAGTTGTCTGCAATCCAGTTGTGCAGTATAGCAGGCGATTGAATCTTCTTGTTGGATTCAACTGTTCTCTGAAGTCTCCAAAAGAAGTCACGCCCCGTCAATAACCAGCCCAACTCGTTCCCAATTTCGTCAAGCCAGCTTCTCCATTTTTGACGTAGCTGTTCTTTTTGTTTTTCTGTCATTTTTCATCTCTCTTTTTTTCTTTATCAGCTTTTGCTGTCCAACCTGACCAAATGACTCTTGATGAATTTCTCTATACCCATCACAACCTCGTCCTTCAGTTCCGCCGGGCTTTGCGCGACCCATACGGTGAAATTGTAGAACTCCTGGGTATCCACCTTAATCCACTTGGCGTTCCTGTGCAAGAACACAAGCAGAGTCGTCAGCGCAATCCGCTTGTTGCCGTTTTGAAAAGGATGGTTCTTAATCAGCAGATACAGCAGGATGCTCGCCTTGGCAACCAGCGAAGGATACAGGGGTTTCCGTGAGAACTTCTGAAAAGGTGTTAAGAGGCAGCTCTCAAGAACGTGCGGAAATCGCGTAGAGTAATCGGGGATCGGCTCGTCGAAAGTCAACAATTCTCTGGCCAGATTAAAGGCGATATGCTCAACGTCTGCCGTAGTGATGATTTTCATTCCTCACCCAGCTTTCTCAATACTTCGCCATAGTCCTTGACGGCCTTCTTGACGGCCCTTTCGATTTGGCGCTTGTCTTTAGCCGTCGGCTGTTTCCCCAGGATATGGGCCACTTCCTTGTCGGTTATGATATACATACGGCCGATCTTTTCGGCTTTGACTTGGCCCTTCCGGACCTTCCGGTAAACCTCAATGCGGCTTAATCCCAACAGCTTCGCTAATTGAGGTATTGTGATATACTTTTGGTTAACCATATACTTTACCGATAGTTATGATGTTACTATGCAAGCCATAAGGTAACATTAGTTACCTACTTTTATATAATGTAACATTACCATCGGCAAAGTCAAATATAAAATCTTCAGAATTCTTGACTCTTTTTTACCCTCGTTACTTTGTGGCCTCAGTTTCACCTACTTTCAAGAATCCTTTTCATCTTTCTTTTTCTCGGGGCTTCGCTCCGTACCCCACCAGGGACAAAGCCCCTGGACCCCAACACCCAAGGGGGGTGGAACGTACGTAAGACGGCGCCATGGATAAGCGTTGTGGCCGGTTGTTGGCCATTGACACGTTCGCTCAATACGGGATAATCATGCAGGATTTTATCCAAGTCAGTGGAAGCCGAGACAATCAATGAATTTTGAGTCTGATGACAACTATATGAAGCTTGCGATTGAGCAGGCACAGGTCGCCGAGGAAAACGGTGACGTTCCCATAGGGGCGATCATCGTCTTCGAAAACCAGATCATCGGCAAAGCGTACAATCAGCGAGAGCAGCTCAATGACCCGACCGCGCACGCGGAGATCATCGCCCTGACACAGGCGGCGGCATTTCTGGAGAGCTGGCGATTGCTCGGCTGCACGATTTACGTGACGCTCGAACCCTGCCCGATGTGCGCCGGGGCACTTGTCCTGGCAAGGATGGACCGGCTCGTCTATGGCTGCGACGACCCGAAGACCGGCGCCTGCGGCAGCTTGTATAACATCGTCCGCGATGAGAGGCTCAATCACCGCCTGGAAGTGACGCCGGGCGTTCTGGCAGCCGAATGCAGCGCCCTATTGCAGGGCTTCTTTCAGCGCCGCCGAACGCAGAACGTTCAGCAGTGACCCTCATGGATAAGAAAGTTGCTCATTGTACCAGCTATGATCGCAATGCCTTCTCTGTGCAAGATACTCTTAACCTACAACTCTTTGGATGTTTCTGAGAAGCACTGTTACCTCTCGATAGCATTTGTCAAAAGAGTCGGCGCGCCTGGCCAAATCCAGGTCGAATACTGTCGTCAATGCAGGCTGATCGATCGTTGCAGAGTAGGGCCGTCCAGTGGGCATGTGGTCGGACAGCCATTCCTTGGCTCCTCGGATGTCCTCGGGTGCGCGGTCGCATGAAAGGTCTTGTGCCAAACCTCGTTCCCCACGCAGTGACTCGGCGGCGGCTATGAACCATGCTTCATATTCTTTTTTGGCCAACACTACCGATATTGGGATATCAGATCGAGCGCTCCGGGCGCGGCTGACCAAAGCAGGTCCTTCTTGGGCAGGGCAACCTCCATCCCAATCGCAATCGACCAGAATGAGAATCCCTCCCTTCCCTTGCATCTTCCGGGCTGCCCGTTCTACTTGCCGTTCGAGCTCGCCCGCCTTACGGAGACTTGACGCCGGAACCCGCAAAATGGGGTCCACATCCACGAAAAC
>JBBTCR010000601.1:0-2924 GCA_038043105.1 Bacteroidota bacterium | reverse complement strand
AAAGACAAGAGGTATCAGGCCGATGGCTGCCAGCGTCTTTCCGAGGAGACGGGCAAGGAAAGCATAGAAGGCGACGAGAAAAGCGACTCCCCACAGAAGGGTCCAGACTTTCGCTGCGGTGAGGGAAAATGGGAAAACGACGAGCGCCGGGGAAAGGAGCACGGAGTAGAGAGGCGCGTTCACGACATAGCGCTCGGGTTCCGGCTGGGTATTATCTACAAGACCATTCAGTTGTGCGAAGGAAGTTCCCCAGATGACATAGCGGGTGCTGTCGGTGTATAAGGAGAGATCGTTGAGCCGGAAGATGCCGAAGAGGAAGAACAACAGGCAGAGAACAATGAGCCAGCGATGCTCCGTTGCTATCGATCGTATCCTCAGATTCATATGGCTACGTTGGCGACTGGTGGGTCCTCAGGAGCGCTCGCGCCCGAATAAAGATTGAGTCGAACATGGGTTCGGTGAGCTTTCCAGTGAACGTATTCTGTTGACTCGGGTGAAACGAGGCAAGCAGAGTGACCTTTTCATTGAGCTTGTACTCGGCTCCATGGGCAAAACGGGGTTTCTTGCCGAATGACGCCCATCCGAGTTCCTGAAACGCACTGATCGCGGAATCGAATCCCACTTTTCCCAGTCCGATGATGACCCTGACATTTCTCAGCAGCTTGAGTTCCTGCAGCAGGAAGAGGCGGCAATTTCGGATCTCTGCAGGCAGAAGCTTGTTTTGTGGGGGTGCACACCTGCAGGTTGCCGTGACATAACAGTCGACAAGCCGTAATCCGTCCTCTCGTGAAACTGAGGTTGGCTGATTTGCAAATCCGAACTTGTGAAGTGCGCGGTAGAGCCAGTCGCCACTTCGATCGCCGGTGAACATTCTTCCCGTCCGGTTGCCGCCATGTGCCGCCGGGGCAAGTCCGATAAGGAGCACCCGAGCCTTCGGATCGCCAAAGCTTGGGTTCGGCTTTCCCCAGTACTCCCAATCAACAAACCGCTTTGTCTTTTCCCTTGCAATCTTCTCCCGCCATCTTACGAGTCTCGGGCAACGCCTGCAGCGAATGACCTGTTGTTGAAGTCTCTCCAGCCTCCTCAATTGAAGACCAGCCATATTGGTGACTATTTGAGCTTATTCAGAAACTCGATCAGGAACCTATTGAATTCGGCTGGATTCTCGAGGTTGCTCATATGCGCAGCGCCTGGGAGAATTTGCAGGTCTGAGCCTCGTATTTTTTCGTGCATCGCCTGCGAGGCGGCAGGAGGAGTAAGCTTGTCGTGCTCACCGACGAGAATCAATGTCGGAACACCAATAGCGGGGAGAACACCCGTCGTGTCAGTACGACACGCGAGGGCTAGCGCGGCTCCACAAATGCCGAGAGAGGAGTTGGCCTTGATAGAATTCTTGATCATTTCGACAGCTTGTGGATTCGTCTCAAACGTTTGCGGCGCAAAGATGAGCTTCACGAAATCGTCCGCGAATGCAGCAACGCCGTTCGTCTTGATTGATTTGACGGTTGCCGACCGCTTGATCTTGCCCTCGTTCGGATCCGCCTCGCTGCGCGTATCGCAGAGCACGAGAGCGCGAACGCGATCGGGATGGCGTTCGATCGCTCGCAAAGCGACATACCCACCCATGGAGAGTCCGCAGAGAACAGCGCGGTCGACAACCAGGTGATCGAGAAGCGCAATAAGGTCGTCGACGAAGAACTCTATGGTGTACTGGCCATCGCCAACATCACTTTCTCCATGTCCGCGCAGGTCATAAGTGATCGCCCGAAAGTGATTGGGAAGAGCCTTCATCTGTGGTTCCCACATCATATGATTGAAGGGAAATCCGTGAATGAAGACAATCGGGGCACCTTGCGGAAGCCCCCGCTCTGTGTAGTTCATCGTCGTGTTGTCCAATTTGATTTTCATGTCAGCCTCGTTGTGTTGAATGCTTCACCGATGTCGTTCGAGAAACGCAAACACGTCGCGCACGATATCCCTCGCAGCGTGAGGCTTCGCTAGCTGAAAGGTGCCTCTTCGAGCGTGCCGCAGCAGAGTGGGGTTTTCAATCACTCGCCGGAGTTTATACCTGACGTTGGATAAATCCAGCGCGAGGAATCCGGCCCCGTGCTCGACAATCATATCAGCGTTGCGCGTTTCCTGACCGGGAATAGGATCGACGATGATCATCGGCAGGTGTTTGCTCATCGCCTCGGCCGATGTGAGTCCGCCCGCCTTCGAGATGAGGACATCTGATGCGTCCATCAGCTCGTGCACGTTAGTCACGTAGCCGAAGATCTGCACCTCGATATTGTGAGGAAATTTCTTCTTTTCCAAGTGCGATCTTACCTTGTCGTTCTTGCCGCACACGACCACGAGAGTGAAGCGACGGCTTGCGAAGTCTGCCAGTGTGGAGACGATCTGATCGGCGAGCGATTCGATCCGCCCTACCCCAAAGCCTCCGGAGAGGACGAGTGCGGTGAACCGTTCGCCGGGGATTCCGAGCATCCGCCTGCAAGCTCTCCTTTCTCTCTTCCCGCTGAATTCGCTAAGAACGGGGATCCCTCTCACAGCGATCCTTTCTTCCTGCACGCCTTTCGCCTGAAGTTGCCACGCTGATTCCTCGTGATGGACGTAATACCGGGTCACAATCGGATCGAGCCAGAGCTGATGGACATCAAAATCGGTGGTGACTGCGAAGATGGGAGCGTTGATTTTCGCGCGGCGGAGTCTCTCGGAGATCGAGACATAAGGAAGAAAGTGGGTGCAGAGGATTGCGTCGGGCTTCATCGAGCGCAGTGCGTTCAGATATCGTTGGTAGTTGAAATGGTCGAAGATCTTCAAAAGGCCCTTCTTGGAATAAGGCTTCCTTTCCGTCTGTGCATAGAGGTATCCCCACAGTTCAGGCATCCGATTGACCATCGCAAGGTAAGATTGAGAATAGA
>JBBTCR010000600.1:0-2157 GCA_038043105.1 Bacteroidota bacterium | reverse complement strand
CCTCCTCCTCCGCCTACGGCGACACCCCCGAGCTCCCCAAGCGCGAGTCGATGACTCCCAACCCGAAGAGTCCCTATGCCGCGCAGAAGCTTGCGGGTGAACACTACATGCGGATCTTCCACGGGGTGTACGGGCTCGAGACGATATCCCTGCGCTACTTCAACGTCTTCGGCCCAAAGCAGGACCCGGCGTCGATGTATGCGGCGGTCATCCCGCGGTTCATCACGTCGGTACTCTCCGGCAAGCCCCCGGTCATCTACGGGGACGGCAAGCAGACGCGCGACTTCACCTACATCGACAACGTGGTGCAGGCCAACCTGGCGGCGTGCGGTGCCCCGAAAGCGGCGTGCGGGAAAATGGTCAACATCGCCTGCGGGGAGAGGGTCTCGCTTCTCGACATCCTCGAGATTGTTTACGGGCTGGCCGGCAAGCGGGTTCCCCCGAACTTCGAACCCTCACGCCCCGGGGACGTGCGCGACTCCCTCGCCGACATTTCCCTTGCGCAGGACCTGTTGGGCTACCAGCCGGCGGTTTCATTTCCGGCCGGCCTCTCCCGGACCTTCAACTACTTTAAGAATCAGGGACGTTCTTAAACTTTTTAATCTCCCTTTTCCCAACCGGACCCAATTATAAATGGCCTGTTTGTTGCTTTGCTTGCCGATATGGCAAGGCGGCCACGAATTGATTTCCCCGGCGCGTTTCATCACGTGTACGCAAGGGGTATCGAAAAGAGGGATATATTTCTCGATCAAAATGACAGAGAGGAGATGCGTCGCAGGATTCGGAAAAATCTTAAACGTTTGAACGCGGAATGCCTGGCGTGGGCCTTCATGCCGAATCATTTTCATGTTCTTTTTCACAGCAAAGCGGGAAATCTTTCCGACTTTATGCGTTGTCTGATGTCCGGGTACTCCATTTACTTCAATCGGAAATACGAAAGATCGGGCCATCTTTTCCAAAACCGGTACAAATCCTCCGTGATCGACACGGAACGTTATTTGCTGGAATTGATTCGGTATATTCACTTGAATCCGGTGCGTTCCGGCATTGTGGCGTCAGTGGAAACCTTGTCCCTATATCCGTGGACGGGGCATTTTGAAATCATGGCTTCCGGCACGTTTCCATGGGGAAAATATTCCTTCATCCAGGGATTTTTTTCTTCGCCATATTTTACGGGGATGGATATCTATCTTGCCTTTCTTGGGGAAGGGTTGCGCAGCAATCCCGAAGAGTTTTTGTTCGGGGAAACGGAAAGGCAGGGGAAAGGACATCCCAATTTGATTGGAAATTCCCCGGAAGGGGATAAGGATGGGTTGCATCAAATTTTTCTGGGCATCGTCGGCAAAGTGTCCCGCCAACTTTCGGTATCTCGAGACCGGATATTGGATGGCCGGCGCGACCGAATTTCATCCTGTGCACGACGGGAGATCTTGAGAGAGTGCGTGAGGGAGAAAGGAATGGCTCGACGATCCGTATGCAGATGGCTTGGGATTACGGAGGCGGGAGGCTTATATCTCCTGAATGCAGTGGACCGTGCCGAAGCAGACATCCCGGGCATGATCAGGAATTAAAAAGTTTAAGAACGTCCCTGGGTTTTAGTAATTTTCCGGCTGACGACGATAAAGGCCGAGTGGGAGAACATCCACTGGACGGGGCGGACGGATTGCCCCTTGACGTGCCAGGGGCGATGGATCACCTCGAAGACCTCAGGCTCGTTGAATGAGCCGGTTTCCTCAACCCGTTCCACCAGTTGTTTGACTTGCACTGTGGAGGGAAGGTAGGAGAGAACGATTCCCCCCGGGGCGAGTGCGCTGGCAGCGTGCGGCACGACATGCCACGGCTCCGGCAGGTCGAGAACGATCCGGTCGACCTCGTTCTCTTCGATCCCCTTGTAGATGTCCCGCACCTTCACTTCGAGGTTCGGGCACTCCCCAAGGAAGCGGTTGACGGTTTTTTTGCCGCTCTCTGCGAAGTCTTCCCGGATTTCGTAGGAGACGATACGCCCCGTCGGCCCGACCGCCTCCAGCAGCTTGATCGTCAGCGCCCCCCAGCCGATCCCCGCCTCGACGACCGTCGCTCCGGGAAATATGTCCGCCCACAAAAGGATCGGACCGATGTCCTTGGGGTAGATGATCTGCGCGTGGCGCTTCAGGTTAA
>JBBTCR010000599.1:0-3938 GCA_038043105.1 Bacteroidota bacterium | reverse complement strand
CAGCCTTGACCACTCGCTTCTCCATCCGATAATGTAAATAGCGGTGGAGTGGTGAGGGATAGTATTTGAACGGATAATCGAGCCACGCGTCTCGATAATCCAACACAAGCGGCAGCTTGAACTTCTTCTTGAGCGCCTCTCCGATGAGAAAATCAGTCTGTGGCGGAGCCGTGGCATAGATGAGGTCGAATTGCTCTCGTTGGAGCAAGCCACACGCAGCGCGAATGGCCGTGAGCTTCCAGCCGATCTTCGTATCTGGAATAAAAAACGTGTCGCCGACAAACTGAAAGAGCTTGCGCATTCCCTCGGAGGGCATCTTTACAATCTTCTGACGCTTGAAGAGCCGGTTGGGATCGAGCGAACTCGCGCGAACGATTTCCGTCCCCGCTTGCTCAACCTCGGCAAGCAACGAAGGATCAAGCGCATAGTATCCGGTTGGTGAGACCGTCAGGACCGTCGGCTTCCATCCGTACTTCGGAAGATACTTGACGAACTTTGCCGTCCGCTGGACTCCGCTGAGCCCCATGGGGGGAAAGTAATAGGCGATGATGAGGACTTTTCGAAGATCACTAATCATAAGATGAGGAGCTCTTTGGGAGATTTGGTCAAGACCTCGGGATGATTGTCGCGAATAACCACATCGTCCTCAATTCTGACACCCCCAACTCCGGGAACGTAAATCCCTGGCTCGATGGTCACAACGTTGCCGTCCTGGAGAACATCTTTGCTAAGCGAGGAGATGCGAGGAGCTTCGTGGACCTGCAATCCCAGACCGTGCCCCAGCGAATGGCTGAAGTATTTGCCGTATCCCTTTTTCCTGATATGAGATCGTGCAACGCCGTCGAGCACCTTCGCCGTCATGCCTCTCCGGGCAGCTTCAATCGCCCTCATCTGCGCATCCAGCACAACCTGATAGATCCTTCGTGCCCGCGCTGTTGGTCTACCGACCGCTACTGTGCGAGTCAGATCGCTGTTGTAGCCTTCAACGCGACAGCCGAAATCGAGCGTCACCAACTCACCAGAACGGATTTTCTTGGTCGATGCGCGTGCGTGTGGCAGGGCGCCTCTCCAGCCGCTTGCAACGATCGGCTCAAACGCATCCGCCTCAGCGCCGAACTTGCGATGAAGATACCCAATCTCAGCCGCGACGTCGAGTTCCGTCATACCGGGTCGCACGAATTCAACGATCCTGCAGAACACTTTGTCGCTAATCTCTACAGCCCGTCGGATCAGGCGAACTTCAACAGCGTCCTTCACTGATGCAAGCCGCTCAACGAGTGATTGGGTTTGTACGAACGTCACGCGAGGCAGTCTCTTCTTGAGCGTCGCAAATCCAGCGACCGAAAGATATTGACCCTCAAATCCAAGTCTCGTTTTTCCGGAGAGAACTGGTTGCTTCGCCGCGGCTTCGAAGAGGCTCCTCCTCGTGATGACGACGCGATAGGCTCGTGCTTCCTCCCTCGCCTGGCCGACGTACCGATTGTCGGTGAGGAAGCATCGGCTCCTCTTGCCGATGATGCAAAGTCCGTTGGAGCCAGAGAAGCCCGTGAGATAGCGGACGTGAGGCAGATGTGTTACGAGCAACGCATCAAGTTTGGAATCAGCTAAACTGCGTCGGAGTGCTTCAAGCCTTTGCTCGAACATTCGGCGGGAATCTCAGAGGTGGTAGTTGGGAGCTTCTTTGGTGATTGAAACATCGTGTGGATGGCTCTCGCGCAACCCTGCGTCAGTCATCCGAACGAACTGAGCTTTCTTCTTCATTTCAGCGATCGAGCGGCAGCCACAGTACCCCATCGCTGACCGCAGCCCACCCACCATCTGATGCACGGTCTCACTCAGAATTCCTTTGTAGGGAACACGCCCTTCAATCCCCTCGGGCACCAGCTTCTGGATATCATCTTCCACATCCTGGAAGTAGCGGTCCTTACTTCCCTGACTCATTGCTTCCAACGAACCCATGCCGCGGTAGACTTTGTAACTCCTCCCTTCATAGAGCACTTTTTCCCCCGGACTCTCATCCACGCCGGCGAACAAGCTGCCGATCATGACAGAGTCAGCTCCCGCGGCGACCGCCTTCGCAATATCGCCCGTCTGCTTGACTCCTCCGTCAGCGATGATTGGAATGTTGTACCGCTGAGCGACCTTGGCACACTCCAAAATTGCAGTAACTTGAGGCACACCAACTCCCGCAACGACGCGCGTCGTGCAGATCGACCCGGGTCCGACGCCAACCTTGACAGCATCAGCACCGGCTTTGATCAATTCTTTCGTCCCATTACTCGTCCCAACGTTGCCTGCGATCACCTCGATATCAAACTTCGTTTTGATCTGTCTGACCATCGAGATCACGCCCTTGGAATGTCCATGTGCCGTATCAACAACGACAACGTCAACTCCAGCCTCGACCAGCGCAGCGACACGATCCATTGTATCGCTCGTAACCCCGACAGCAGCCCCAACACGAAGTCGGCCGTGAGTGTCCTTGCACGCGTTTGGGTGACGCTTTTTCTTTTGTATGTCTTTAAAGGTAATAAGCCCCTTGAGCTTGCCGTTCTTGTCGACCACAGGGAGTTTCTCGATGCGATGCTTCTGTAAAATAACCTCGGCTTCCTCCAGCGTCGTCGCAGCGGGAGCTGTGACGAGATTGCCCGTTGTCATCACCTTAGAAACTTCCAGCTCCATGTTGGGCTCGAAGCGCAGGTCGCGGTTGGTCAAAATCCCGACCAAGTTTTCTTCTTCGACGATAGGGATTCCCGAGATGCTGTACTTCTTCATTACCTCGAGCGCCTCCCGAACCGTATGTTTTGGAGAGAGTGTAATGGGATCGCGAATCATACCGCTCTCTGAACGCTTCACCTTATCGACTTCTTCAGCTTGCCGCCGAATCGTCATGTTCTTATGCAGAATGCCAATCCCGCCTTCCTGCGCGAGCGCGACCGCCATGGCGGATTCCGTTACCGTATCCATCGCTGCACTGATCAAAGGGATATTGAGTTCAATGCGCTGGGTTAGTCGAGTCCGGACATCGGTCTCCCGCGGCAGCACCGACGACTTTGCCGGCACCAGAAGAACATCGTCGTAGGTTATCGCTTCGCCAAGGATTTTTTTCATGGCTATTGTCAGTTTGGTTCTAGGGATTACGGTTAGTCACGCGAACGCCGGAATGCCAGTAATATCCTCCCCAACGATCAGCGTATGCATTTCGTGCGTTCCCTCGTACGTTTTCACTGATTCGAGATTTGCAGAATGACGCATCACGGGATATTCATTCAGTATGCCGTTGGCACCGAGTATCTCCCTTGCCATACGAGCGATCTCGAGCGCGTGATAGACATTGTTGCGCTTCGCAAGCGAGATCTGGGTAAATCTTGCTTTCCCTTGGTCCTTCAACCGCCCGAGCTGGAGGCACAAGAGTTGGCTTTTCGTGATCTCCGTCAGCATATGGACCAGTTTTTCTTGAATCAACTGGAATGAGGCTATCGGCTTGTCAAATTGAATCCTGGATTTTGCATAGCGTAAGGCCGTGTCGTAGCACGCCATCGCAGCACCTACTGCCCCCCACGCGATCCCATACCGGGCTTGGCTCAGGCACATGAGAGGCGATTTCAAGCCGCTCGACTTGGGAAGAATGTTCGTCTCTGGTATGAAACAGTCTTGGAAGACCAGCTCAGAGGTGACCGATGCCCGCAGTGAATGCTTTCCTTTCATCTCCGGAGCCGTGAAGCCTTTCGATCCTTTCTCCACGAGGAATCCGTTGATCTCGCCCTCCAACTTCGCCCAGACAACCGCCACATCAGCAATCGTTCCGTTCGTGATCCACATCTTTGCACCGTTCAGCATGTAGCCACCGCCTGTTCTCTCGGCACGCGTGATCATACCCGCCGGGTTTGAGCCGTAGTCAGGCTCGGTCAATCCAAAACATCCAATTGCCTTGCCTG
>JBBTCR010000598.1:0-4734 GCA_038043105.1 Bacteroidota bacterium | reverse complement strand
ATCGCGCTTGAATTCGAACACGCGCTTCACACCGCTGTTGGTTCCGAACTGAACAGGAACCTTCAGAATTTGACCAGACTTCAAGTCAAATTGCTCGTCTAGAATGACAGTCGGATCGGAAGGTGTATCGAAGATCGCGATCCGTTTTGCTTCAGATAAGGCGGAGGATCGACTTGGGAACTGATAGACATTGTATCCCTCAAACCTGTAGTCGCCGGGGTTGTTTATTTTGTTTTCCGAATTAGCGACCCGATCGAGATCGCTCCCCCACTCTAAAGTCACACGCTCGTCCAGCTCCGCGATCTTAACGTTTGGAGTTGCAGGTGCACTTGGAACCTGGAAGAGCCCGTCGTAGGTGTTCTGAACAAAGCGATCATTGAATTTCATGACGGAGACACTCGACAGGCGATCGGCGCCGAGTCCTCCGACATACGCGATGACAAGTTCCTGCGTATCGCCCGGTGCCAGCGTGAAGGGACCGCTGCTGAGGACGATGCGCCGATCCCCAGGCGCCAATGAGTACTGCGTGCCCAAGCCATCCACAAAGCCACTTCCTGTCACAGGGTCGCCGGAGAGCGGGAATTTGCTTGGCGTGATATTAGGTGGAAATGGGTATAATCGATCCGGTGAGGTCGATGGGTCTGGAACAAACCCGCGAAACATTTTTCTGAATCGCAGCGCACCTTCATACACACTTGTGGGTGGATCGGCAATAGCGCTACCGGAAGAGAAGTAGGCGAAGGAAGTCAACGGGAGGTTCTTCCAGCCGTACACCCGCCGAATGTCGAAGACAGCAGAATCTCCTGGGGATGGAACACGCGGTCCCTGCAGAAAATCAAATCCGAGCGCCGGTGGCGGAATGCCGAACGCGGCGTACTGCCGATCGCGCGCGAAGGCATTGTAGATGAACACCATGCTCGAAAGCGTATCGCATCCAATGAGGTCCTCGGTGAAGTCTCCGAGGTCCGGGTCGGCTTCATTCGCGATGTACACACTGTCGAGATACAGAGCTGCCTTCTGGCCACCGCCGATATCAACACCACCCTTGTTGATGATTTTCACTCGTCGGAACAGCGAATGCCCTAACGCTCCCGTCCGTTTGTATCCCCAGAGTGTGTGTTGCGCTTCGATGCCATCAGGCAGCGTGGCAAACAAATCCGAATTCGGATTCAGATCATTATTCACTGTCCAAATCACCTGATCGGCCGGGGAATTCGGATCTGCTCCCGACACTCCGGGCTCATCATAATTGCCGGCAATGAGACTGTCAACCGTGAATTTGTCACTGAACGCAGGAGGCTTGTCGTACCGTCCGTTCCGATTTCTATCGATGTACGGTGCGCCATTTTGCACTGGCCACTCATTCCAATCTTTTTCGTACTGCGCTATTACTTGAGAGATGTGGGCATCCGTTGCCAGAGAAATTCCTATCTGATTCACTTGCGCTGCATCCAGCCTGAGCTCTGAGGTCGACATGCGCTTGTAGTCGCGCCGGATGCGGTAAATTCTCACCTCCGGATCGGCAGGGTTCTGGGGTACAGCACTGGCACCAAAGCCAGTAATCTTTCCTGCTTGAAAGGAGATAGTACCTCGGAACTGGCCTCCCATGCGAAAAAGTTGCCCAGGAGCAGGTTGTGTGCGCGCAGCATCCAAGTATGCATATCCCCCCCAAATGACCCCATCGGATGCAGTGGCTGTGCTAGTTCCTTCCGGGTAAATGATGTGCTGCGTCCCGTTTGGTGAGTAGCGCGAGTGTCCGTCTGCACGGTACCAATAGCCGATATTATTGATGTTCAGCCTTGCATAGGTCGGCTTTTGACTAAACGCAAGGTCGTGGCAGAATGCAGCCATGCAGATCGCCACAACGAGAGCTGGAATTGTGTTCTTGCCCATGGTGCTCTTCTCCGTTCGTTTATTGTTTCGTATAATCTCCATCGATTTCTTAGGATGATCCTTGCTAGAGTTCGATTTTCGCACCCACCCGAATTTGCCGCGGTGCGCTGTAGAGATCTCTTCCAAACTGATTCATGTATGCCCAACGGTTGTCCAGGTTGATCGCCTTGTAGAACTCAGCATACCGAGGGATAGTCCTGAAGGAAGCTGAGAGCGGACTGGTCAGCCACCCATCATCTTGGGCTGAACCCGTTGTCTCGTACACGTTGATAATCTTTTTGGCGTCGAACAGGTTCAGGACATTTACGTACAGCTCCAGATTGAGCCCTTCCACGAAAAACACCTTGCTGAAGTTGAGGTCAACATTGAAGACCCAAGGCGTCGTGGAATTGTTCACGGACTCCACAGGCGTTCGGCGAGAAGGCGTGCGGATTCCGACTCTCCATGCGTCGGTTTGTCCCAGCTCAGATAACTCTTTGATCTTCGTGTAGGGATGGCCGCTGTTGAAGGACAACAAAAGGTTCAGCCCCATGCCCTCCAGAACCGGACCTCCGTCTCCTTTCGGGAAACGGTAGTCCAGAATGATCTGTCCGCGATGCGTTTGATTGAATTGGAGTGGATTGGTATACACAGGAAATCTGGAGAGAATCGTCACATCAGAAACGGCAACATAGAATTCCGTTGGGTCTGAACCTGTACCGACGGCATCCGATAGCGTATAGTTCACGTTCACGGCGAGTCGGTTCGTTCGACGAAGTTCCAATGTTAGCTCGAGTCCTTTCAGAGTTGAAAAATCTTCGTTGCGGAGCGTGACAAAGAGCGGATTCTCGAGCGTCGGGTACTTGCTGTACTTAAGCAGATCCTTCACATGCTTGTAGAAGCCGCTCAAGGTAAACGCGAAGTTGTCGGACAAACTCTGACGAATACCAACTTCAAACTGTGTCGTCCGCTCGGGCGTGACCAAGAACGAGGTTGTGTACCCGCCAGCCCCACGACCGTTCGGAAAGCGCGTAATGGGGCTCACGTTACTGCTCAGGAAGCCATTTCCCATGTAAAGACGGCTGAGATCGGGTAACTGAGCGTATCGTCCATATTGAGCATAGAACACCGTGTTTTCCGATGCGGGGAACGAGAAGCTGATGCGAGGGAGCAGATACGCAAACGGCTTCGACGTCACAAGCTTCGATTCGTCAATCACATCGAGCGTAGTATTGAATGACGGATTGACCAAATCGTCCGGCATCAAATTTTTCGAGTCGTAGTACTCGTAACGGACCCCGACGTTCAGGATCATGTCCCTGAATTCAAATTTGTTTTGAATATACGTGGAGGCAAACAAGGGTTTGCGCGCCGCATCGAAACCGCCATCAGCTTCATTGCCATCGACGTCGTAACCATAGTTGTTGATCAGAGCTTGTTTTCTGAACAGCGCCCGGCGTTCATCAGCACTTGCAAAGGACCGAGGGCTTTTCCCATCTAGCCCGTACAGGTAAACCATTCCTCGTTCAATATCACCAACCCTATATGAACGAACGGACCAGCTTTCGATGCGCCCTCCGGCCTTAATTTCCCACTGTGACGTGATCTGCGAAACGAAATCAGCTGTTCCGGCGAGAGATGTCTGTTTATCCTTGGCGTACGTGTTTGTGGGAGCGTTGGGATCGTCAAACCGAAACCCAAGGATAGTACTGTACTGCAACGGACCCGAAAATCGTCTGACGAAACCCGTGTGGCCTTTTTCCGCATTCGCGATGCTGTCCGAATAGAGTTGCCAGTTATCACCAAAATCCGGATCGTAGATACGGTGATACCGGTTCGAGTATGAAACCCCAACTTCGTAAAAGGTCTCGGGACCCAGTACGTGCGTCACGCGCAGGTTGCCGAAGGTTGTTGTGGCGCTCTCTTTCTGATTCCTTTTCTGATTAAGGTAGTTGGGTAGTCCGTCGGGCCATTCTCCGCCTGTTGGAGCCAGCTCATCGGAGTAGTTTCCGGTGAAACGAAGTTTTATGGGATTGATATCATAAACCAGCGTTCCTTGGATCGTATTTGTCTGTGACCAATTGTTGTAAAGAAAGTTCCGTTTGAACTCCACAACCCCATCGTTTGGCAAAAGCTCGCCGGCAGGCCTTCCACCAAATCCATCCGATTTCAATCCTTCGAATCGAAACGGCTCGATAACCATCTGTTGCCTGTTGCGCATGTAATTGTGCTGACCCGCGACATAGAATCTGAGTCCAGAGACAAACGGAACGGGGCCGCCGGCTGTAAGCGCCACGTTGCGGAACCCAAATGCCGATGTTCCCAAGAACTGCTGACCCGGCTTCGCGAAGTCATCCGTTTGGTAATCGAATGTAGCTTTCAGCTGGCTCCCGCCTGTCCGTACAGTGGTTCGTACAATAGCTGAATTTGCGCCTCCGAATTCTGCTGTGAACCCCCCCGACTGCAGCTGAAGCTCTTCAATGGCTTCCTGAATGACGCTCACATTCTGCGATTTTGAAAAGGGATTCGTCACGTTGGCGCCGTCTACGTAATATCCGATCTCACCAGCTCGACCACCGCGCACGTACAGTTTTCCGTCCTGTTGTGCTACGCCGGCCTGCAGGGCAAGGATATTTTCAACACCACGAAACGGAAGTGCTTGAATATTCTCCTGCGTCGTAAGCCGCACCGTGTTGGTGGTGTTTCGCTGGATCAGCGGGCGTTCAGCAACGACTTCAACTCCTTGTACTTGAACCGCCGAACTCGTGAGTTCAAAATCCTGCGTCGTGGTCGTGTTGGAACTCACACGAATGTTCGATATGCCAAATGGTGCATACCCGATATACGTCACCCGAACCGTGT
>JBBTCR010000597.1:0-4114 GCA_038043105.1 Bacteroidota bacterium | reverse complement strand
GACGTCATAATGCCGAAGATGGGGGAGAGCATTCAAGAGGGGAAGATCCTTCGGTGGATGAAGAAGCCGGGCGACAAGATCGAGAAGGATGAATCGATCCTCGAGATCAGTACGGATAAAGTGGACTCGGAAATCCCCTCTCCTGCTCCAGGAATCTTGACGAAGATCGTTGTTCCTGAAGGCGAGACGGTTGAGGTTGGCACCATCATTGCAGAGATTGAAACCGACGCATCAGCAGCAAAAGTTGACCTGACACTCCCTGTTGCTATCCAACCTTCGACAGAATCGCGACTCGCACCAGCGACAAGCTCTCTGGCATTTGTTGAGCCCGGAGCTGCCGAAACCATCTCGGCTCGTCAGCGAAAAAGTGACCGCTTCTACTCACCACTTGTCCAAACGATCGCAAAGAAAGAAGGGATCGCGCTCGTAGAGCTCGACCAGATCAGCGGAACGGGCTTTGGCGGACGGGTAACGAAGAAAGACGTCTTCGATTACCTCAGCAAGCGATCCACAATCCCTGCAATCGCGGTTCGGCGCGAGCCTGCCGTTCCACGGGCTGATTTGAAAGAACTCCAAAAGAGATATCCCCCACCGTATTATGACATTGTCCAAATGGACAATGTTCAGCTCAAGATGGCTGAGCATATGGTGCGAAGCGTTCACACCTCTCCGCACGTCGAAGCAATTTCGGAATGCGACGTCTCGACGATTGTCGAGTTCCGTGCGCAGAATGCGGATCGATTCGAGCGACAGGAAGGTTTCAAGCTGACGTACACCCCATTTCTCATCACCGCTGCGATCGGGGCGCTCAAGGAATTCCCCATCGTCAACAGCTCGATTGAAGGGGACAAGATCATCGTTAAGAAATTCATCAACTTTGGGATCGCGGTCGCTTCTCCGAGCGGCCTGCTCGTTCCAGTCATCAAAAGCGCTGAGGAGAAAAACTTTCTTGGGCTTGCTCGCGCCATCAATGACTTGGCAGTCAGGACGCGAAACAAGAAGCTCAGTCCCGACGAGATACAAAGCGGGACCTTTACCATCACGAACTATGGAGTCTTCGGCAACATCATCGGAACGCCCATCATCAACCAACCGCAAGTTGCCATTCTTGGCGTGGGGGCGATCAAGAAACGGCCCTTGGTGGTAACAGATCCAGAAGGAAAGGACTCGATTGCGATTCGGTCCATCGTGTATTTAACGCTGGCGTTCGACCATCGAATCATCGACGGCGCAATCGGGGGACAGTTCCTTGCCAGGGTTGTTTCCAATCTCGAACAGTACGATTTTAGCGGGACGATCTAGTGCCGTTTCCAAAAAGGATTATTGTATTGCGAAGCATTTGTTCCTATTGGAAACGAGCACTACTGCCTCATTTATACAAGATAACTTTCTAGAAGTGGCACTAGCATGTCATTGATCATTCGGGAAATACCAGACCAGCAACCAGAATCTCCCAAGCCTCGAAGGCCCGAATGGCTGAAAGCCAAAATCCCGGGAGGGGAAACGTACGCGCGATTGAAGAACCTCATCGACGCGCACAGGCTTCACACAGTCTGCGAGGAGGCCCGATGCCCGAATATGGGCGAATGCTGGCATGCGGGAACTGCAACGTTTATGATTCTGGGGGACATATGCACGCGCTCGTGCGGTTTCTGCGCGGTGAAAACGGGCCGCCCGGATTATGGTCTGGATTGGGATGAACCCCGCAGGGTTGTTGATGCGATCAAACTGATGGGCGTTCGCCATGCAGTCATTACATCCGTGAATCGTGATGAGCGGAAAGACGGAGGGTCTCCCATCTTCGCCGAGATTATTCGGTTGATCCGAAAAGAGCTTCCCGGCGTAACAGTCGAAGTGCTTATTCCGGATTTCAAAGGAAGTGAGGAAGCTCTCAATACCGTTCTGGACGCTAGACCTGACATTCTGAACCACAACCTGGAAACCGTACCACGACTTTACAAGACTGTCCGACCGCAGGCAAACTACCGGCAGTCCCTTGAGGTCCTCGAACGTTCCAAGCGCAGAGGTTTCACGACGAAAACAGGATTGATGCTTGGTATTGGGGAGCGGACGGAGGAAGTAGTTGATGTGATGAAGGATATCCGAGAGGTGAATTGTGACATCCTTACGCTTGGACAGTATCTCCAACCCACAAAAGACCATTTGCCAATCGACCGTTTCGTGCACCCTGATGAGTTCCGCATGTTGAAGGAACTCGGTTTGGAGATGGGGTTCAAGCACGTAGAGTCCGGCCCTCTTGTTCGCAGCTCCTACCACGCTGAGCGTCACGTCTAGGCGTGGCCAAGTCGATTTCAAGGAAGTTTTTTCATACTTGACAAATAGCTGAATATTGCTATATTTGATTCAGACATTCTACTCTGCAAAAGTGGGAACTGGCAAACATACCGTCAATGACGAATTGGTCAGCACCGTTTCCGGTGTGATCCGACCATCCATTGCTATTTCCCGCCTGAGCTTTATCCTCATCCTGGTTAACCTCCTCGTCCTGGGGCTCATTCTCCTCAGCTAAACGGACGCCGGAGGCTAACAAGCGAACCTGCAACACTCTTCCAACAAGCATCAAAGGTTCTGCAAAGTTCGCCTCCGGCGGAGGAGCATTTTTTCTGTCGGAAGCTAAATAATGCTTGGGAAATCGGAACTTCATACATCATGGAAAAGTGAACCAATGTTGAGCTACTGTCGAGCCGCGCGATCGAAGTCAGGGACTGCAGGTTCGTCTTTCCTCTTTACCATTTACTCTGGTTATGCCACATGAGCCTCAATCGTCGCAGCAGAACAATTACTCAGGGAGTCGAACGCACTCCGAATCGTGCCATGCTCAGGGCCGTCGGGTTTGGTGACAAGGACTTCGAAAAGGCCATTGTCGGTGTTGCGAATGGATACAGCACGATTACACCCTGCAATATAGGATTGAATGATCTCGCCGAACGGGCGATGCAGGCTCTCTCTGCGGCCGGAACGATGCCGCAGGTGTTCGGCACGATCACCGTCAGCGATGGAATCTCGATGGGGACGGAAGGTATGAAGTACTCGCTCGTCTCTCGTGAGGTCATCGCTGATTCGATCGAGACAGTCTGCAATGCTCAGTGTGTTGATGGGCTTCTTGCAATCGGAGGCTGTGACAAGAACATGCCGGGCGCTTTGATCGCCATTGCCCGGATGAATATTCCCTCAATCTTTGTCTACGGCGGTACGATTAAGCCGGGCCGGTACAATGGCCGGGACTTGACCATTGTGAGTGCGTTCGAAGCAGTCGGTCAGTACAGTGCGCAGAAGATTGACGAACGGGAATTGCTGGAGGTCGAGCGGCATTCCTGCCCGGGAGCCGGCTCCTGTGGAGGAATGTATACCGCCAACACGATGTCCTCAGCGATCGAAGCGATGGGCATGAGCCTCGCATACTCCTCCACGATGGCCGCGGAAGACGAGGAGAAGGCCAAGAGCACGGAAGAGTCTTCGAGAGTTCTCGCCGAAGCGATCCGCAGACAAATCCTTCCAAGATCCATTCTCACGCGCAAAGCCTTTGAAAATGCCATCGCCGTCGTTATGGCTATTGGCGGATCAACGAACGCCGTCCTTCATCTCATCGCAATCGCACGCGCGGCGAATGTCCCATTGTCAATCGATGACTTTGAAACGATTCGCGAACGCGTGCCGGTACTCTGCGATTTGAAACCATCCGGAAAATATGTGACGCCCGACTTCCACAAAGCTGGCGGTGTCCCGCAGTTGATGAAGACTCTTCTAAGTCATGGCGTTTTGCACGGTGATGCTCTGACAATCACCAGCCAGACCGTGGCTGAGGTCTTGGCGGGCGTGCCACCGCATCCTGACGTTAATCAGGATGTGATTCGGCCCTGGGAAAGCCCCCTGTATCCACAAGGTCACCTCGTAATCTTACGAGGTAACCTCGCCAGTGAAGGGGCAGTGGCAAAGATCACGGGAGCGAAGAGTGCAAAGATAACCGGCCCGGCACGTGTTTTCAATTCGGAGGAGGCGTGCCTTCAAGCGATCCTATCGGGCAGAATCAAGGCGGGGGACATCATCGTCATTCGCTACGAGGGTCCAAAAGGCGGACCCGGCATGCGTGAGA
>JBBTCR010000596.1:0-1239 GCA_038043105.1 Bacteroidota bacterium | reverse complement strand
CTTTTACGGACGAAGAGGCACAGTGCTCGCTCCAACTACACAAAACGCGTGGCTACCGTACAATCATTTTGTTGGAGCGGCACTAGCCAGACGCGACGCACCGAACATTGGAGAACTATCGATTAATTCGCTACCGCTGCAGGGTACTGATTTCCTGAGGTTTGTTGCTTGGTTCTCGTTCTAGGAATAGGTTCGATAGGGTTGCGTGAATAAAGGTAGCGAATCACGGAGTTCGAGGAGATCGAGCCGAAGTGTCCCCGGATCATCGGGACACATGGTGCTGCTGACCGGTTTCTCCATCTTCATCACCTGCCTCGGTTCCATTGTTCCTCCCAATGACTCTTCCTTGGGCACGACAGAATCTCCTGTCGCACAAGCGCACGGTCGCAGTTCGCTTTCTGCTGCCGATCGTGGATTTGAGCCTGAGCCCCCCGAACGAGCTCTCGAGAGCAGTCCTCAGGACACGACGAAGCAGCGCACCAGCGGGATTCTGTCTCGCCGCGCCCGCGCTCTTCAGAAGAAACGCGCCTCCGTCGACACGACGTCGCCCTTCCTGACCACAGCTCGCATCCTCGATTCAATTCGTGCACTGCCCCCGGATTCGTCTGCGCGCCTTGCACAGTTACAGCACGTGCGCCGCGACATGCCTACGGTCAACCTGATACAGCCAAGAACACACCCGATTTACCTGCCAGATCCGGCCCTTGTGCGGACACAGCATGTGCTCGATTCATCGAGGTACGCCTATCGCATCCGCCGCGTTATAGGTGGGGAGGATACGCGTATCCCGCTCGACCTGAGCTTCGAGGAGTATCGAATGGTCAGGCTGCAGCAAACGATCCGAAAGAACTGGGAAGATCTCGCGCAGGCGTATGAGATCGCGATGGAAAAGAAGAAAGGTCTCGGTGAGCTCTTCGGCCAGGTGACGAATATCGAGATCCCCGTGCCCAAGAACCCGCTGTTCAGCATTTTCGGACCAAATATCATCCGCCTGCAAATCAACGGTGCTGTCGATATCCATGGTGCATTCCGCAACACCAAATCTGACCTGTTTGTCAATAACCCGCTTGGCCAAAGTCGCAGCGAACCGGATTTCAGTCAGGAAGTTCAGGTGAATGTCAAGGGGGAGATCGGCGACAAGCTCAAGATTGATGCGGACTGGAACACCAACCGGCAGTTCGAATACGAGAATCAGTTGAAGGTGCGCTATACGGGCTACGAGGATGACATTGTTCAGAG
>JBBTCR010000595.1:0-2868 GCA_038043105.1 Bacteroidota bacterium | reverse complement strand
GACTCCTTCGGAGGCGGTTCAACTGTCTCGCGAAAAAGGGATTTTCAACAACCTGATAAAGGAGGTTTTTGACATTTTCGTCAGCGAGGTTACGACGCTGGTTAATGAGACTCTGGACGCACGGTTCTAGACGTCACAATGAGAGGCAACCGAATTGTCGAGCGGCATCTACTGTTTTGCTTCAACACCGGAAGTGCTTTTCAGAAACAACAAGACCTGTGCTTCTGGACTAGCCCCAGTTTTTCCTCGAGGTTTTTCGTTCAACATAGATGGCTTCATGTATCGAAAGCGAATCATTTCTGTCTTTGTCTTCCTTCCCCTTACGTTGTTACTCCGGCTCGAGGCGCAAACGCGTGATTCGGTCTTCTATGTAAACTTTGTACATCACTCCGATGGTTCACCGTGCACTCATAAGACTCCTGCGGCTACCTTTGTCAGCTACCTGAATGGAGACCAAAGCAAAGTGCTGACCGAGAATGCGCCGCGTTGGAGTCCATCAACTGATCCCAACATAGACGGCAAAGGCACATTCGGAGTCGAACTTGGCAATTTCGTTAATCCGAGTCTGAAGGTTGGAGACAGCGTCTTCATCCGCTTCACCTGTAGTGCACGAGGGGAGCAAGCAGTACTTTCTGATTTGATGAGCAGCATTCCGTTGCAGCAATTTCCCCTTCGTCTGTATCTTGTCCACAAAAATATTCCAGCGCAGCCCCAAAATGTAAGATTATCGCTCAATTCTGAAAAACATCGAGTGCTCCAGTGGGATTCGAATGCTGGTGTAACATACACACTGTATCGTCGGGATTTTTCAGATACGTTATCGAACGGAAAGCCACGTAGTCTCTACGAGCGGCTTGCGGCAAATCTCACAACTGCTGCTTATGTTGATTCCACTCATCCAAGTTATTATCACGGCTATATCGTTTTCGCCATATCGAGTGGTGGTGATTACAGTGTGCCGTCGAGAGAAGTGACCGAGCCCGACACGATCTCATTTTCACTCAGCGCCCTTCCTCGCGCCACAACAGTCATCCTTTCGTGGAATCCTTTGCCTCACTTGAGCCCCGTCATCAAAGGATACAATATCTACCGGCGTTCCGAGAACGGTTCATACGATCAACCCATAGGGTACTGTGGCTTGGACACGATGTTCGTCGATTCTCGTTTGCCGCTGGGGACAAAATTCTATTACAGAGTCAAAGGAAGAGTCGACGCCACGAAGGAACTGGGCGAGTCGAACGAAGTTGCCGCGACAACCCTAACTTCCAGAGAAGGACTCTATACCTATGCCAATCTCAAGGTGGCCGTTGTGATCTACAGGAACACCAACCGCGGCCCTATCTCGGACTCAGACGTTGCGAAGATTCGCACAATGCTTGAAGCTGGCAGGCTTTTCTATTGGCGGAATTCCCGGATGAAACTCAACACGCCGTTCACTTACTATTTCATTGATGCCTTTGAGGATTTTCCCAGTCCGAGTGATTACGCAGTGATTCGGACGGCGAGTGACCTTCAAGCGCTGGGCGTTATGAACACGCAGTATGATATCGTTTTTCGCATCTCGCGTGCAACAAGTGGGTATTGGTCTTTTGGCGTGTTGAACTTGAATTTGCCTGGACCCGTCCGCAGCACAGGCTTTTCCCACTCGGAGTGGCCTGTCCGGACAGGTGTTCGATTTCCCGCCTATCGAACTGGCATCAATTTCGGCTTGACGTGGATATTCATTCACGAAGTCCAGCACGCTCTCGATGCGCTCTATGACGTCAACGGTGAGCCCGATATGTACCATGGAGACCAACCATCGGAATTTCCTGTCGCCGCAGGTGAACATCTGGATTTCCAAGCAAAGATGTTTCGTGATTTCAACTCATACGAGAGGTTGTTACCTCAATGGGGAGGAATCTACGAAGCGGTAGATGCAGACAAAGATGGTTTTCCGGACAACGATTCCCTTGTGCCGTTGGATGAAGCGCGCTTCGGTAGCAGTTCCTCCAACGCCGATACGGATGGAGACGGGTACTCCGACCGGCAAGAAGCTTTCGATGGTATATACGGTGGAAGCGACCCCAACTATACTGATACAGACAACGATGGAATTCGCGACGGGGATGATCCCTACCCGCGTTATCCTGTGAACACTGTCATTCCATTTTTTACTCCCACTATTGACGGTGTCATCGAAAACGGTTGGCATCTGGCGAATGACACCGTAAGTTTTTCCCCGGTTGGGTATGATCCGAAACTTTACCTCAACCGTGATGAAACTTATTTGTACGTCGCCCTCAGCCTGAGCAATACGGGACTTCCCCAGCTCCAGTTTGATTTTCAGGCGGATGGGTGGTGGTGGGGCAGCGGGAATACCATTTTGTCGATTAACCCGTCGCAAGGAAGGTTTACCGAGTTCCACTCTTGGGACGCAAGCCCCGAAGTTCGGGACTATGCCCGGACGCTCAACCAATTTGGCGGAATGGGGGATGACGAAGCGGCCTATCAGGGACTATTTGCACGGCGGGGGATCGATCCTACCTCAGTGACCCTGAGAGTCAATTTCAATTTCCCTGAAGCTCAAATCGAAATGGCGATTCCAAAAAGCAACTATGCGGGCCTGACCTTGGCGGCCGGTAGCAAGATCGGATTGAATATCACCTATTCCAGCGTGAAGAACGTTGCGGAGTACTGGGCGTCAGCATTCGACCGCTACAGCTTTGTCAATTTTGTTGTTGGCACACTCGTGAGCGTGGATGAACCGAAACCACGAGAACGAATCGTCTCCACATTTTCACTTGAACAAAACTATCCCAATCCATTCAACCCAAAGACAAGTTTTGAGTTTCGAGTTCCGCCCGCCCGACCGGCAGACGCCAGTCA
>JBBTCR010000594.1:0-1058 GCA_038043105.1 Bacteroidota bacterium | reverse complement strand
CGGAATTCCGCAGCGAAGAGTATCGAAGGCTCATCTGGGAGTTGAATCCCTACGTCGATGGGTTCTGTGACGAAGCGGCTGAGTATCCGCTGTTCGATTCCGTCGAGGAAGGAATGAACATACTGGATAAGATCATGCTGTTGCGGGGCCTGGATGACGGAAAGCGGTTTCACGAACCTGAGCTGTACCTGCGGTGCCGGCCGAGGCTTGATCTGTCCGAGGCCGTGATTTACGACCCTAATTTCGTTTCGTATGTGGGAGATGTCTCGACGGAAGCGATTGAGAGGTTCCTTCGGGAAAACCGGATTCACGTCACACATCAGATGAAATTGTGGGAAAAGAACTATGCTCTCGGAGATCACACCGTGGTGCTCCAGACCCCGAGCCTTTCGGAGTTTTGCCGCGCGATTGTTTCGTGCAGGCAGTTGTTGTGTCTTTCCTCGGGGACGGCAACGCTAGCCGCTGCGCTGGGCAGGGCCGCCATCGTCTTTTACGGGGACGGCCAGAAAAAAATGTTCCATCATTCTCGGTTGCATGAGTACGTCAACTGTTCCGGTAAGGCAGTGTCAATTAGTCGAGAACCGATGTCCCGGCAAATAGAGGATCTGGTGCAGGCATAAGATATGGTGATCGTGAAATTATACGGCGGCTTGGGCAATCAGCTTTTCCAGTATGCAACGGCCCGCTCGCTTGCCCTACAGAGTGACTCACTGCTCAAGCTCGATGCCTCAACAGGGTTTGAGGGCGACTTCTATAAGCGCCGATACAGTCTGAATCATTTCAACATTGTTGAGAATTTCGCTTCGCCGCAAGAGATTGCTGCTTCGAGGCATATCAGAGAAAAGCACTTTCATTTTGATCCTGAAGTCTGCACTCTGCGGGGTGACGTTTACCTGGATGGATATTGGCAAAGCCAGAAGTATTTCAAGCCGGTCCAGGACGTCATTCGTGAAGAGCTTTCAGTAAGGCAGCCGCTTGAAGGCGTCAACCGGAAAATCGCCGATGAAATGGCCGAGACGAATTCCGTGTGTATCCATTTCAGAAGGCTCCACGGCGTT
>JBBTCR010000593.1:0-8637 GCA_038043105.1 Bacteroidota bacterium | reverse complement strand
TCGACCGCATTTTTGCCGATAACGGGGCAATCAAGGCGTTGGAAAAGGCAAGAGACCAGAAGATGGTAAGGTTCCTCGGCATCACCGGCCACTACGATCCGTTCATCCTGAAGAAAGGCATCGAGCAATATCCATTCGACTCCATTCTGATGGCGTTGAACGCGGCGGACAAGCACAACGCTTCATTCATTGACAATCTCTTGCCAGCGGCTGTCGAGAAGAAATTGGCGATCATCGGGATGAAGGTTCCTGCGCGAGGAAGAATTTTCCGCGAGGGTGGCGTCACGACGATGGAGCAGGCGATGCGCTATGTTCTCACCCTGCCCGTCGGCACGGTCATCGTCGGCATCTCAACCGTTAAGGAACTTGAGGAGGACGTGCAGATCGCGGCGAACTTCAAGCCGTACAGCGAAGAGGAGATGATGTCGATTGAGGAGCTGACCAAGCCCTACTACGCGGACGCGAGCTGGTTTAAGTCACAGTGGTAAAAAGGAACCTTCCGAGGGTCACTGGTCGCTCCAGAGAACCTTCGGAAGGTTTCCATTTTCTTCAGAACCCGGCCGAGAACATACCCCAGAATTGATCTCCCAACTCCCACCACTTGACCATCGCGGCGCGGGCCATATCATTCGTGTAGTTGGTGAGATATTCCCTCACCTTTTGATGCCCCGCGTCTGATCCGTCCTTTTTCAGCATGTCCTGAACCCGCTGCTCGATGACGGGAAGATCGGAAAAGCCCTTCTCTTCGAATTCCATCATCGCCTTCTCGATGTGGCTCCGTGTCCTGCCCCACTGAATCGTCGCAAGCCGGTTCGCGCGGCGGAACCACCAGGCAGCAGCATCCTCGCGATATTTTTGCTGACCGCACACTTCAAAGCTCTTGGGGAGTTCAAGAGCCCCCGCAAAAATCGGAAAACGCGGGCTTTGCCCAGGATTGTCAAAGGAAAACCACGCCACCCCTCCAACCTCATTCGGGAGCCAGCCTCGGCACTGAATGATCTGAGAATAAGAACACCTGACGATCGCAACCGTTCGTGTCGGCGCGACCGTTCCGGGTTTGACCGTGTTCAGAAGAGCAACGAGCTCGCGGGTCATCCACGGGTTAACCACAGGGCTCTTGATCATTTCCGGACCTTTTCCGGCGATGCTGTCTTTCACCATCTCGTCTCTCGACCTTGGTTTCTGCACCATCAGATTTTTCATCATGTCATATTGTGTTCCCTCGTACGTCTCGCGATACATCTTGAGGATCTCTTGCAGCGAAACTTTCTTGTCCGGTTTGACGCTGAAGGGAAGCTCATCAGCCTCCATCTTCAAGTTCTGGGATGGGGCAAAGGTCGAGAAAATGTAATACTCACGGATCGAGAACGGCTTCCTGCCGCTGTACGCCTTCCAGAATTTGAATGGCTCGCCCTTCTTCGGATCCCACCACCCCATTTCCTGAGCGAGGGAGAACACGTTCTCCGAGGCCATATAGCGGTCGGGATCTTTCAAGTTAAGCTCACTGATGCGCGGGATGTTCGCCGATACGCCAATGTGATCGTCCGGAATCCGAACGGCCGCCCACACTGCTCCTTTTTCTGCCGAACCCGCGCCGAAGATTTCAAACTGCCACACCTCTTTCGTGTCGGCCACAGTGAGGCATTCCCCCCAATCGCCATAACCGTATTTTGTCGCAAGGCCGCCCATCAGTCGGATGGCGTCGCGTGCCGTCGTGCATCGCTCCAGGGCAATCGACTGCAATTCCTCGATCAAGAACATGCCTTCATCGTTTCGCAGCTCCTCACGCCCGCCAATTGTCGTTTCACCGAAGGCCAGCTGCTTTTCGTTCAGGCACGGGTAGGCAACGTTGAGGTACGAATAAGTTTCCTCAGCTTCCAGGATTTCTCCTTTGAGGATTTTTCCACGCATATCGGAAACGTATTCCGTGTGCAGATTTCCCCAGTAGATCTTGCGGACTGCGCCCTTGTCGTGTTTCTTGTGCGGCACAATGTTGAGCCAGGTTCGATAGTTGCCGTCACAGGTGTGGCCGACAATGACCGAGCCGTCCGCGCTCGCGAGACGACCAGCCATAATGCTCGTACACCCTTCATCGGTCTCGATTTGCTTCTGGTGGTACTGTGCAAGCGCCTGCGAGCACAGGATGAACAGAAGCATCGAGAAGAAAAGTGCAACGTGCTTTCGTAAACTGACGGGGACGAGGGATTCCATAGTTCTCTGCCCTTTCTGTATGAACGATGAAGTGATTTACCGAACTAATTCATTCGTACCATAAACGCTCAGGTCTTGCTCGTGACGGGTCGTGCAGGAACGAACCAATTCCTCTCGCAATGACTTCTGCATATCGAGGCACATTTTCGCAGAGCAGAGGTTTCTCGGGATGGACTTCGGTCCAGCTCACCATGGTCTGCAAAACCGCTGAGGTATGCCGCCCCACTCGGACATCGATCGGCCATCCTTTCTCATCGATCTTCTCGAAGAGCAGGCCGTGCTTGCCGGCCTTCATCACAAATTCATCTTTTCCAGTCAACAGCTGCTCCCGCGTCGTTTTGCCACGGGTGGCATCAAGGAAGGGCTCCGGCGCTTCAAACAAGAGCGAAATGGCATCAGAGTAATCTCCGATTTCCCTGTGTGAAAGTCCATGGAGATTCTTGGGAGAAAACTCCATCCCCATCTTGAACCCTTCCATGTCGGTCAGTGTCATCGAGACAAATGTCGCAAGCTCCTGGCCCTTCTCGTGCGCGACGATTGTGCTGATTACCGGATATTGAAGCTCCGCTTCGTGCAGATCAATCACGATGTCTACTTTTTCTTTTCTGATCGTCTCCATCAGCGCGTAGCAGGTCTTTTCGGTCAGCGTGCCGTTCGGTCTGCCAGGCCAGCAGCGATTGAGATTGCGGATATCGACATAGGCGAGATACTGACCGCTCGGATAGTGGATGTAAACTTCTGGGTCGGGCCATTGATCGAGCGGATTCGACCAGCGGTCGCCGAGGCGGAAAGTCTGCCCACCCCATGGCGTAGGGATGGTGAAATCCGGCGGGTATGCACCACCAACGCGCGTGACTGTCGTCGCGCTCCGGTTCGCGCTCAGCACGACGATCAGCCTCCCTTTCTTCATACCCGCGTTCTCAGCAAAGAGCCACGCGGCAAGCCGCCCAGCCGGCTCTTCGGGATGAGTACCGCCAAGGACGCAGAGCGTCGCACCCGGCTCTCTCCCTTCAAGGACGTACACATTACAGTCGTTCGCTGTTCCTTCAATGCCGGAGAAATAGCTGCTGAGCTTCAACACCTGCGTCACTCCCTCACCGACCACGACCGGTTCCATGAGATGTCTGCTCTCATAGAAGCTCACGCCTGAGGTAATCAGGAGAAGCAACCCTACCATGCCGAAGCCGAGTTTACGAAGCAATGACTTCATGACATTCTATCACTTCAACAGGAATAACCGTAAGAGGAATGGAATCAACACAATAATGTAGAGAATTTCCTTTTCCCATTCCTTCGTCTTGATCAGATTGTAGATCAGTAAGACGCTCACAAAGGCGACCAGGAGATAGTATATAATTGTGATGATAAGGTCCATCGCGAATCCTTTCCTATAATCCGGTCAGGAAACCCAACTGCTTGCTGTAGATGACCATCAGCGTGCCGAGAAGAATGATGATGGCTGCCGGAACCAGGCATGCTTTCAGGAACCGCGCGTAGGAATCCTGATAGCCTGTGACATCCACGGTCAGCCGACCGATGATCGCGGTTGGCGGAAGGGCGTCGCCGAGCGGCCAGATCACGCTCATTCCCGCCAGCGCGACGATCGGATTGAGCCCGATCGTGTTGAAGAGCAAAACGAGCGGCACGCCAATAACCGGAGCTGCGCCCCACATCAGGACGGCTTCCGAAACCGGAAGCACGACGAAGAGCGACGCGAACACCACCGACACCGGCAGCGTCACAGTGGTGACCGCTAACAGCCCTCGAACACCGGTCAATGTCATGATCTGAACGAGAATTCCCACACATGTCAGCGTGCCGAGAAGAGGCAGGAGTTGTTCAACCGTATTCCGCGAAATCTGGAGGACGTTGATTTTCAGCGGCGAGAGTACGAAAGACGTCACTGCAGCGCAGAGGAACATGAACGGGAGTCCAACCACCGGCGTCGAATGCGGCCAGCTTCTCCCAATGGAAATGAACCCAAGAAACACAACAAAGGGGAGAATGACCTTCAACCAGTTCATTCCCGCAGGAGGCGTTGGAAGATCTTCAAATGCCTTTTCAATGTCAGCCGGCGTTCCTTTCCAGCCGAGGAGAAACATTGTCAGTATTCCCGCCACGACACATGGTATAAGCAGCGGCCAGAAGAATCCGACGTACGGCATGTTGACGCCCGCGGCTGTCATCATCGCCCACAGGCTTACCGGCGGTGCCGCGGCGCTCAGCCCTGCAATGATGAAGACAATCGCGGCTGTCTTCACCCTGGGGACACCCATCCCCATCAGCACTGTCGCTACCATACCGCCTGTGATGAGGACTGTGACGCTCCCAGCGCCGGTCAGCGCCCCGGGAATCAGAAGCAAGATCGTCAACAACACGAAAAGGATAGCCCGCTGCCGATGGAAGCGCTTGAACATCCCTCGCACCACAAACGCAACTCCGCCCGATTCTTTCAGGATGTTCATAAAGAGCGTCGCAGTAATGAAAATCAAATTGATGTCAAGATACGTCATCGCCCCTTCGGCGATGTGCCGGGCGGGAACACCAAAACCGCCGGCTATGCTTCCCGCGAGGGCCGCGACAAACATGGAAAGCTCGGTCGAGAGCTTCAGCAGCTTCGCCCCGGCGTAGACACCAACCATCACGCCCAGAACGATGGCGGCATAGGTTGTAAGATCCATAGACTATTTCTGGTAGAGACTTTTCAGGACGCCCGAGAGCTCCATGTTCTTCTCAAATGTCACCATCGGTATTTTCTTGCCCGTTGAGATCGCGGTGAAGCGCTTGTCCTCATCCCCATCTTTCCTGATGATGAGCAGATCGGACTGCGGACAGACGGTATCGATCGAAAGCTCATCGGAATTGTCGCCGGGAGCTGCGCCCTGGGCGCGGCGTTCCATCCCCTCGACGTGTGAGCCGACAACCTTGATCGCCTGCTTCTTCGCTTCTGCGATCAGCTTCTTTGCACGATCCAGCTCATCATCGATCGACACCCTCGACGCACCCATCCCTTTCAGACTCGCGCCGGTAACAATGATAAGCGATTTGAACGGCTTGCCTTCTTTCCTCTTCGCGACAAGATCGCCAGCTGAGGCTTGTAGATTGTACACGTGCTCAATGTTCAGCTTGGCGAGGAACACCTTGATCTTCAGAGGACCCGGACTCTGTCCGCACGATGTCAGAAGCACCGGCCCTTCGAGCTTCAGCGCTTGCTTCTGCGCGAGCGATTGATGAGACGCTAGACCGATGATGAGAATGAGCACAATGATGGACGAAAAGCGATTCATGATCAACTCCTTCAGGACAGTTTTCGAAAGAATACGTTTCTATGACGAACGAATATCAAGATGAGCAGTGAAAAGTACACTGAAGCGACAATCCCGACACCGGTGCTCAGCGTTGAGCGCGCTTGCGCAATTCCAGCCCCCGCCCTTGGAAGCGGAATCGGATCCCACGGGAGACCGTACTTCAGAGCAACACTTTTGATATGCAGGAGGTGAATCACTGAAATATGACGCTCAGCCATTTCAAAAACAACACCATGCGTCTCCTTCGCTGCCGGAATTGTCACAAGCGTGTTGACGCCGGGGTCGAGTTTCAACACCATCGGGCTCGTTCCCAAATTTGCATAATTTCCACCAATGTTCACAAATGCTGCGACCCTCCATTTCTCCGAAGATCCGAGATAGATCGCCATCCGCTCTGCAACGTTGCTCTGAAGGTCGGCTCGATGCAGAAACCGAATTCCAGACCGCCGGATCTTCTCGGTCAACCGGTCCTTCAACCCAGATTCATACCCCTGCCCGACATCCCTGGTCCCTCCAAGCGATACCCCGGCAGGCGAGACTTCCACAATACCTCTGTTCTTCAGCACGCCGTAGATATCGAGCAGCGTGAAATCATTCCGCGTCGCCCCGTAAGAAGATGAACCCAGGGAGAGGATTATCACCGGATGTACCCCCATGGCTTTTGACGCGGCAAACGTGGCAATCATGAGCGCAGGGAACGAAGCTGAACATCCGACAGCGATAGTGTCGCCTGCAGCGACGCCCGCGTCTTCCAGAAGCTGAACGATGACTCCTGCAACATTCGGATTCGTCGTCGTGCGCTTGGCTTCGAGATTCCCCAGCGTGGTTGTGATATCCGAATCCTCCACACCTATCAGCCCTGTGTGGTTCGGATCGATGGCATTGTCAAATTCCATGCCCTGGGAAATGCAATGTTCGCGGACTACAGTAATTGCTCTCTCCATCATCCGCGCAGCTTCGATTCTAGCTCGCTGACCGTGCCGGTCTTCCGCTGGTGACAACACACGTGCGGCCGCGAAAGCGACGAGACTGATGATTCCGCACGTGAGGACAACGCGATCTCTTGCCAAGCTGGAACGGCTCTTGAATTGGCCATTCAGAAGGTTCATTGCAAACTCATTTCGTCTCTCTCATGACGTCGCCCTAACCCTCTCCTGGGAGGAGAGGGAACGAGTCCCTTCCCCTCACAGCAGAAGGCGAGACTGTCCTGCTCCTCAGGATTCCGCTCGAAGGCGGGATTCAAAGAGCGGAACCCACCACGATTTTTGGCGGAGATGGGGTCATAAAAACAGACCGAGTGTGCACCGATACTTCGGACTCATTTCTTCGCGCGGATCGATGGTCTTATCACTAAGAGTCTCTTGTAGACAACTCACACCAAGTCGAGCTGAGTGTCATCCTTTTCCGCCTTTTTCTTTCCCCTCTTGCGCTTTTTACCTTTGCTTTGTTTGGCTGGCTTTTCTACACTTTTGGCTTCGATTTTGTATTCGCCCATCTGTTCGCTCACTCGTCCAACTTCTCTCTCAAGAACCTCTCCATCGAAGTCAACGGGCGTGGCACCCTTCTCGATGAGCGCCAAGTTGGCGTTCGATTCCCCTGGCTCCGGCATTCGAACATAGATTGTTCTTCCCTTGCCCAAGCCATTCATGACGCCAGACCAAGTACCTCCTTCGTGACCCGATTCTGCCACATAGATGTTTTTGGCAAGCCCGTAGATAACAGGGTTTCTTCCCATGGCAAGCTGGACACTCCAGGGAGCCTTGGGAAAGAACGTGCTGAGAACCAAGACATCGCCCTCGATGATTTGTGTGTAATATTTGTTCATGCCACTGTCGAAGGTCATAATTCCCTGAGGAAGCACGATGATGCTATGACCTTTGTACTTCAACGCAGAGTCGAGGGCTTGCTTATCTACACCTTTTGCGAAACCACTGACCACAACTTTGTATTGTTGCGACGCCCTTTTTGCGATGTTGTCAGTGAATTGAAGCGATTTGTCGGATGCATCACGTGACCCAACAATAGCAATTGAATCTTCCCGAAGTATCTGCTTATTGCCTTTGACATACAAAATCGGAGGCGAAGATTTCATCTTGAGGTTTTCTTTCAGCGTCTTAGAGTACTCTGTTGAGTACAGAGAAATGACTTCATAGCCCTGCTCCAAGAGATCTTCCGTAAGAAAAGAGCTATTCGGCAACTCTCCCTTAGCGGCTTTGACTCCGTCGAGCTCCTTCTCGTCAAGGCTGAAATCCTTCTTCCAAGAATCAGGTGCCCCTTGGAAGAATGCCTCAAGGGTGCTCTGTTTTTCATGAAGGATCTTTACCAGCAGGGCATTGATCTGCTCGATGCGCAATTGCGAACTGTGCGTCAATGCGATGAGATACGGGATTTCTTTCTTTTCAGTCATACCTCTCTATTCCTTTTCACAATCTTGTGACATCTCCACCAACTGTCTTTGCTATTACTAACGGTGCAATCTTTGTCGCTCCAAGTTCTGTCAGCAGTTTACCAATCTCTTTCATGGTTGCTCCGCTATCGAAGATGTCATCGATGACGAGAATCGACTTCCCATTGATGTCGCTCGCAGGCCTGTAATCAAATGCACCGGCGACATTGTCGCTTTTAAGCAAGCTATTCTGAAACACTTTTTGAGGCTTTGTAGCCTTGACCTTCTTGAGTTTGTGGGATATCGATACACCCAAAGCTGATGATAGTTTTGCCGCAAAGTTCTTGACAAGGTCACCCGACTCAGTGGGGGGAACATATAGGATCAGATCAAATTTCTCTTTCCCAAAAAACTTTCGAAACGCCTTAAGTGTTGTCTTGAGTAAAAAGTCAGGGAAGTCGCCTCCGTGCTCATACTTGCTGCGATGAATAGCCGCTCCAACTGCAGATACACCATAATAGGATCCGGCCACGCCATTCAGAAGATTCGTCCTTGAGCTCGCAACCTCCAGCATAGGGAAGTATTCACTTCTGAATGCCTCAACCTTTTCTTTCCAATCCTTGTCCACTGTGATAGTAACCGACTTCCCCAGGTCATTGTCACATTCTCCGCACTTCGAACTTGCCAGATCGCCCAAGTAATCACACAACATCTTCATCCGACACTGCTTCG
>JBBTCR010000592.1:0-2561 GCA_038043105.1 Bacteroidota bacterium | reverse complement strand
GTCGACAATTCTTCCATCGGCATCGAAGCGCGGCTGGTTCAGGGGGTGTGCCAGGGTCTCGATCATCCTGCGGGCAGTCCCATGAGGCAGCTGTGTGTCGCTGTCCAAGGTGATCACAAACCTCACGTTCGACAGATGACCCGGGTCCCCGACAAATACCAAACGACCGGCATCTTCAGGCCGCGTTCCATCGATCAGGCGGTTGAGCTCTTCCAACTTTCCGCGTTTGCGCTCCCAGCCCATGTACTTCTGCTCGGATTCACTCCATGTGCGGTTCCGATGGAAAAGGAAGAAACGTTCACCACCATACCGGTGATTGAGACCTTCGATCCCTTCGATTGCAGTTTGGAGCAGCCGTTCATCTCCCTCACGGTGCGCCTGATCCGAATCGGTGTAGTCAGTGAAGAGGCTGAAGAGCAGATTAGCTTCTTTGTTGGCCAGGTACCTGATTTCTAGCCTCTCCACCTCTGCCCGGATCGTCTCCTGGTCCACGAGCATCGCGGGCACAACGGCCAATGTTCGAAATGCATCCGGAATCCCCGAAGCCTCGAAATCCATCTTCGGAAGGATGCGGGGTGGAAGAAGCCTCGTGACCAGGTAATTGACTACCTCAAGCGCAAGTTGACTGGTGGGGTTCAGCAAGAGAAAAGCCATGAAGAGCTGGATCCCGGGTGACTGTCCGAGCAGGCCAAACCCGGCAATCAGGGAGATGAATACGGCAGAGAAGAAGCTGAGCCCAAGGAAGTACACCGCAGAATGATGGCGGTATACCCATTGCAGGGCGCGGAAACGCGGCGTTTCAGGGCACCGTATGAGCCGCGCAAACTCGCGCCTTCCTTCCCCGATGAGATAGGTCCCCACGTGGATCCAGCGCTCATCCTCCGCCGATTCACGCACGGCTCGTGTTGCCATCTCGACGGCGCGTTGGGCGACTTGTTCCTCCTCCTGACCGGACCTGCGGGCGAACTCTTCAATCGCCCGACGATACCGATCACGAGTGTCGAAATCCATCTTGGGATAGACGCCGGACGGATCAAACCGAAGCAGCTGCTCCACGCGGCTGAGATGCTCGAAGATCTGTCTCCAATCCAACAGAGCGAGCTGTCGCAAGCTGGTAAATGCATTCCCAATCGATATCTGATCCTTCGTCTGGCGGTTTTGCTCACGCAGGTTGAGATCGTTCAAGGATTTCCGGAGCGTGCGCTCAAGCCAGCTCTGGACCGGCAGCAATGCGGCCGCCTCGTCATAGAGATGACCGACAAGTTGAGTACCAAAATAGGGGCTGGGGCTCGGTTGGGTTTCAGCAAGTTCTGCCAGGATCGTGAAGAGCCGGTTAGGATCTCGCCGATTGGCTGTAGCGAGCCTGTTCGCCCAGAAGTCGGCGATCTCACGCTCTCGCAGGTCTGTCAGGGCTCTTACGGCGAGATTCTGGACGCTCTCGATCAACGCGGTGCGCAGCATCTGGGGGACCGCCCAGAGTTCGCCGATCGTCAGCGCGCACACGGATTGATACGCTTCAATAAACGCAAGGATGTTCTCCCGGTCCAGACGCGAGTCCGTATGGGAGATGAGTTCCTTCGCCAGGCCGTAGATGCGCGGCAGACCCCGGTATGGCTCGTTGGCAAGATCGGGCAACTGCTGGTAATAACGCCGGGGAAGGTTCAGTTGAACATCGCGAACATTGCCTTCGATGATGTACTCATTATCAAGGATCCATTCGGCGACCGGAGTTGCAGTCTGTTCCAGTCGACTCGCCTCGGAGAGATCCGAGCAAACTTGATGGACCCCTCGACGGGCCTGTTCGAGACGCTCGAGCAGCTTGGTGTTTTGCTCCGGCTTTGGGTCGACCTGGTGGTCCTTAGCCAGCCGCTGGGCATGCTCCCGGGTCTGCGTCAGCGAGAGCGGCACACCGGCGCTCCGCACATCTCCAACCAGACTCTCACGCTTCGGATGCAGGACGAAAACCGCAGGCGGGATCTCACAGCTTTGCCGAAGCACTGCCACTGGAAGCCGCAAGGTTTCGATCGGCGCCTGGAGAATCAGGACAGTCTCCTCAGAGACCAACCAACGTGCGTGATCCTCAAGCAGCCTTCGTTCGACACCGTGCTTCGACCGTCGTATCCACAGCACACCGAAGACGGTTCCGACGAATCCACCCGCCAGGATCGAAGTCAGGGTGGAAAACGTTCCACTCAGAATCCACTCCGGCCAGCTGAGGACCAGGGAAGCGACACCGGCAAAGCCCCCGAACAGGAGGGTCGCGAAGGTCACCCCAAGAGCACGGCGCCAAAGGAAGGGGTCCCGTGTGTGTACATCTCCGTCGGCGGTCTTGTACACCAATGCGGCGCGGCGGAAGCCACGCTTCTGCAGCTGCCGGAGGGCTCCACGAGCTTCATTCTGTCTTGCGAAGTAACTTAGAAGAATACCTGCTTCCACTTTCCGTCCTTATCCCAGCATTCTGCGTGAGTTTCCAAGCATTGCATCGGTTTCACTGGATGGGAATCCGCAACTCAACGCTCAATCTGACTTTGTCCCAAAAAAAACGCATGCGATTTCGGGAG
>JBBTCR010000591.1:0-3582 GCA_038043105.1 Bacteroidota bacterium | reverse complement strand
GAGCAACGACCGACGCTCGGCACCATTGGTGCACATCTTCAACGAGTGGTGTCCCCTGGACCTTGTTCTTCACCCAATCAACCCGATCCGTGACAACGAGCATCTTATGATCCCGCCGGACGATTGACAGCGCATCCTCAAAGGGCAGGACCGTAACTGGACTGCCGCCTTCAACACCCGACGGACCGACGGCGTATTCCCCGACGTAAAACTCATCCTTTTTAGCATCAACCATGACAACGATTCTCGATATACCGGTGTGAGTCTCACATGCCGCTGCTGCCACTCCATCGAATGTCGGCACAACAACAAGAGGCTTGTCCAGCGCAAAACACAAGCCCTTCGCGGTGCTCAGCCCGATGCGCAGACCCGTGAATGAGCCAGGCCCAATCGAGACTGCAATCGCGTGAAGGTCGTTCAATGAAATCCCGGCATCCGACACAACCTCGCGAACAAGCGTGAGGAGCTTCTCCGAATGGACGTGCGACTCGACCAACGAGCGCTCAACCTCTGGTTTTCCCTCGATGAACAAGCCTGCTGCGCAGACAGCAGTCGACGTTTCAATTCCCAGCACGATCATGAGTATTTTGCGCGTCCCGGTGCGCTTGACGCAAGAGCCGCATCCGTCACGTGAGAAATCTCGATGGTGCGCTCTTGCTCCGCCGCCCCATAAAGCAGGCGAACGTCATACCGCCGAGGAGGAAGGAGATCGCCAAGCAGCTCCGCCCACTCGATCAGACAAAGTCCATCCCCGTAGAAAAACTCTTCAAAGCCGATATCGTAGATTTCTTCTAAAGATTTCACACGATAGAGATCAAGATGATAGATCAAGAGTTCATCGCCACGGCTGTCCGTCCCCTCGTAGCGATTCAGGATGACGAAGCTCGGGCTCGTGACCTGGTTGCGCGCGCGGAACGCTTCGCAAATGCCTTTCACAAACCTCGTCTTTCCCGTTCCAAGCTCGCCAGAGAGAGCAACGGCGTCTCCACGCTGGAGCGTCGCAGCGAACGACTTGGCCACTTCAATGGTCTCGCGTTCGGAGAAGGTTGTGATGCGTTGGTCCAAGAGGCTGAGTGCCTATTTCGGTTCGAGCTTGACGACAGGCAACATCATTTCTTCCATCGAAATCCCGCCGTGCTGGAAGCTGTCGCGGTACTGGCTCAGGTACTTGTGGTAGTCTGTCGGATAGACGAAGTAGTAGTCTTCCTTCGCCAGAATGTAGTTGGTCGTCACGCTCTGCCGCGGTAACTTGAAATCAGCCGGATACTTCACATAGACCGCCTGGCGCTCATCCACACGGAGGTTGCGACCAAACTTGTAGCGCAAATTCGTTGAAGCTTCGCGGTCACCGATCACTTTCGCTCCCCGAAGACAGCGAACGCTGCCATGATCGGTCGTGACGAAGATGGTGACGTTCTTTTGCGTAGAAAGAGTCTTGAACATGTTGAAGAGCGATGAGTGGAGGAACCACGAGCGCGTCAGGGAGCGATACGCTGCCTCGTCCGGCGCGATCTCCTTCAGGAGAGGGGAATCGGATCGCCCGTGTGCCAACATATCGACAAAGTTCACCACAACCGCCGTGAGCTTGCTCTTTGTATAGGAGAGTATGTTCCCTTCAACCTGGCGGCCGAACTCAGCATCGAGGATCTTCACGTACTTTGATTCAGGTTTGAGCTGGATGCGTTTGCGCTCGAGGAGTTTGTCAAGAAGCTGATGTTCGTGCCGGTTCCGGCTGCTTTCGTCATCCTCCCCCGCCTGCCACACTTCCGGAAATCGCTTCTCCAGTTCGCTGGGAAAGAGTCCGCTGAAGATCGCATTGCGGGCATAGGGCGTTGCCGTCGGTAGGATGCCAAAGTGAAACGACCGCTCGAACGTGAAGTAGTCTGAGAGCAACCGTTCCATGACGAGCCATTGATCCAGCCGCAAGCAATCGATGACGAAAAGAAAGACAGAACCGCTCTTGTCCAGCTCTGGAACAATAAACTTCTCTACTATGTCGGTCGAAAGGACAGGCCGCTCAGCAGACTGCTCAATCCAGTCACGGTAGTTCTTCTCGACAAATCTGCCGAACTCAGCATTACATTCCCGTTTCTGGTCGAGGAGAGTCTGGCGCAAGCCCAGCTCGGGATGCTGGTCGAACTCGATGTCCCAATCGGTGAGCTTCGCGTAGAGGTCGCACCACCGGTTGTGGTCCAGCGGACCCATCAGAGATTGCGAGATCTGCTGAAACTCCTGGGCGTAGTCCCGCGAGACATACGCGCTGGTGATTTTTCTGGCCTCGAGGAATTTCTTGCAGGCCATCAACACCTGGCTGGGGTTAACCGGCTTGGTCAAATAGTCACTGATTTTGCCTCCGATGGCCTCCTCCATGAGGCTTTCGGCTTCGTTCTTCGTCACCATCACCACGGGTAGATTCGGGTAGATCTCTTTGATCTGAGAGAGTGTCTCCAAACCTCCCATGCCGGGCATCATCTCATCCAAGAAGACAAGATCATACCCCTTCTCCTTGACCATCTCAATTGCATCCTCCCCGTTTGTCGCGGTGTCAACCCGATACCCTTTTTCTTCAAGGAGTCGCTGGTGAGCCCTCAGTAGATCGATCTCATCATCAACCCACAGTATGTGCCTTGCCGCGTCCATCAACAATAATTCGCTCTTAGAGTTCTATCTCAAAGTAGTTATTAAAGCCCAGAGAATCAACGAACGCCTTTGCAGATCCGTTATGGTTGAATTGCAACACGGACATCGAGTCCGCCTTCGTTGGTCGTCGAGCCCGGGATTCGGGAGCCGCCGGCGTCCGGCTTCAGCTTCGTATACTTGTAATAGATCGATGCCGTCACGCGCGAGCTGAGAATGTAGCGAATCCTCGGCTCGATGATTGTCCGGCTCGAACCTTCCATCGGCGTCCCCTCTTTCTTGAAGAGGACCGCTTTCAAATCGTATACCCTGCGCGAGTTCTTCGAATAGCTATATGAGAGACTGATGTCGAGATCGTTCGAGAGCGAGAGTCCGAAGAACGGTATCTCGAATCCCTGGCGCGTAAAGTTTGCAGTGAGCGTAATATCTGTCAGACCGGATTCGACAATGTTCTGCGCAGAAGGGGTCAGGTCATAGCTCGTGGAATTCCCGAGTCGGAACGTTATTCCGAAATTCCCCTTGAGCAATTCCTTGAAAGCGATATTGACACCGATGAGCGGAGTAAATCCGTACGTAACCTGCTGGCTTTCGGTGACCTCAGTGCCCGTTGGAGCGATCTTCCATCGTCGTTTATAGCCGGAAGAGTAACCGTGGTCCAAGCTCACGCGCGATGCGAAGCCTTCGAACAAGGACAGCTTCTCCAAGCCGTCCCAGCGCAAGGTCCAGTTCGGTCTGGGGAGAATGTTTCCGAGCAGCTTCCGAGTGAAGGGAATTGCTTCCATTCCGTTTTCAAACGCCTCAGCTAGCTTCGCGTCGTTCGATCGAACATCGCTTCTATCGACACGCAAACGCTCATACAGTTTCTGCACGTCCTCCACGCTCGTGCGGAGGAATTTGAAGAACAGCACTGGAGGAAACGACAGGTATGAGCGGTCGACATCACCG
>JBBTCR010000590.1:1202-2241 GCA_038043105.1 Bacteroidota bacterium | reverse complement strand
TGCCACATCCTGATTTCAGATATACTTCTCGTCTTCTGGCTTCTGCCCGCGTCTCGAATCTCTCCAGCAGAATCAATCTGAAGGGGCGATAGGGTCTTGTGGTTTTCTCTCTTCCCTCATCGTGCTGTCGGACGCGCCTCTCCACATCTAATGAGAGACCGACGTAAATATAGTTACGGGAAACGCTTCTCAAAGCGTAAACGGACCACTTCATACAGTCAACCTGAAGCTAGCGCGCCTGCCTGCTCCGAAGGAGTCCCTTGGACCGGCAGGCAGGTCTGCCAGTTTCGCCATCCGGGCTTTGCGAGATATTGATGACAATCCCCGCTTCATCAGCGGGGACGATTCAAATATACGGAGCAGGACGCGCATTATCAACCGCGCCCTTGTTCCGCTGGGTGTCTCCATAGAGTTCGTGAAGTGCATACTGTACTATCCGTCTATGTCTAGTTCCTGCTTCAACTTACCTTGCTTGTCGGACGTTTTCTGGGTATATTGACTCAGAATTCCAGTCTGAGAGAGAGGCACAATTTTGGTATCGTTCACGCAAAGCCGGCTTCAATCGCTCTTTGATCGCTTTCAGGGCAAGCGGATAGCCGTTGTCGGCGACCTGATGCTGGACCGCTACTATTGGGGGTCAGTGGCTCGTATCTCCCCGGAGGCCCCGGTTCCCGTCGTCGAAGTAGAGTCAGAGTCAGCTCGGCTGGGCGGGGCTGCAAACGTTGCCAACAACATTGCCTCGCTCGGCGGCGTCCCGCTGATGATCGGTGTGGTCGGACAAGATGACGCAGGTCAGGCGCTTCGAGCCATCATTAAAGAAAGTGGGCTTTCCACGGACGGCATCCTTGTTGACGCCTCGAGACCGACAACCGTGAAAACCCGAGTCATCGCCCACAACCAACACGTGGTGCGTGTCGATAAAGAGGTGAAAGAGGATATCGCTGGTGGAATCCAAGAGAAAATCCTGGATGTTCTCGAGCGCCATATCGGTGAACTCGACGCTGTCATCATTGAAGACTACAACAAAGGGGTCGTGGTC
>JBBTCR010000590.1:0-1192 GCA_038043105.1 Bacteroidota bacterium | reverse complement strand
GAACCTCATCCGAGAGCTCGTGGAGTGTGCCCGTCGAAGCGGGAAGTGCGTGGCGGCCGACCCGAAGTTCAACAATTTCTTTGAGTACAAACAGGTGACTGTTTTCAAGCCGAACCGCAAGGAAACCGAAGAGGCTTTGGGTGTCCGCCTGCACGATCAGCAGAGCGTCGAGCTCGCGGGGCGCGCGCTTGTAGAACGGCTCGAAGCTGAGAGCGTGCTGCTTACTCTCGGCGAACGCGGCATGTCTTTATTTGAGCGAGATGGCACAACGACCCACGTTCCGACCGCGGCCCGCAAAGTGGCTGATGTGTCCGGGGCCGGGGATACGGTCATCTCAACGCTGACGATGGCGCTGGCTGCCGGGGCTTCCATCAAAGAAGCATCGACGCTTGCAAATTTCGCCGGCGGTGTGGTGTGCGGTGAGGTGGGGATCGTACCAATCGACCGCGACGTTTTGCATAAAACTGTGCTCGATACACTGAACCATGCTTGAATAAGGTTATGGGTAGGGTTATCTCACGAGATGAGCTGGTTGAAGTCCGCCGGAAGTTGAAAAAGGCAGGGAACCGCGTCGTCTTTACGAACGGCTGCTTTGACCTGCTCCACCGAGGCCACATTGATTATCTCACCAAAGCGAAGGTGCTGGGGGACATTCTGATTGTTGGCTTGAACGGTGACGATTCTGTTCGCCGTTTGAAAGGTCCCACCCGTCCAATCACCAATCAGGAGGATCGGGCAGCTATCCTGGTTGCCCTTGCTGTTGTCGACTACGTATGCATTTTTGACGAAGATACCCCGTACGAGCTGATCCGGGCGGTGGTGCCAGATATCCTTGTGAAGGGAGCTGATTGGACTGTTGACGATGTCGTGGGTAAGGATATCGTTGAAGCGGCCGGCGGATCGGTCCATACCATTGAATTCCTTCCCAACCGCTCGACAACCAGCATCATTCAGAAGATTGCCCGGTCTGCAGTGCCTCAGTCGTAGACGTCCAGACGATCTGGACGATGCACTTGGGTCATGGGTGAACTGACGAAATCCGCGTGAAAAAGTTCTTCCGAACTACATATTATCTCGCCGTCATTGCCCTCTTTCTTTCGGTTGTGGTCATCGGCTTTACGCAAACCAGAGCCTTCCGATCCTATTTTCGCGCATTGATCGTTGAGGCGGCCTCCAAAGGTCTTGACGGGGA
>JBBTCR010000589.1:0-2004 GCA_038043105.1 Bacteroidota bacterium | reverse complement strand
GATCTCCGCGTTTATCAAAAGTCTGCGCGGAAGTGATCCTGATGCCGCGATGTACTGGATGGCGCGCATGCTGGATGGCGGGGAGGATCCGAAGTTTATCGCGAGAAGAATGGTGATCCTCTCGTCAGAGGATGTCGGAAATGCCGATCCGATGGCGCTGCCCCTTGCGACATCGTGCTTTACCGCAGTTGATTATGTCGGCATGCCGGAAGCGAGAATCATTCTTGCTCAGACCGCAGCGTACCTTGCCTCGGCATCAAAAAGCAATGCGGCGTATCTGGCGATCGAAGAAGCGATCGAAGATGTGCGGACCTTACCCAATCTCCCCGTTCCGCTGCACATACGAAACGCGCCGACGCAATTCATGAAGGACTTGAATTACGGGAAGGAGTACAAATACAGTCATCAATACGATGACCACTTCGTCGAGCAGCAGTACTTGCCGGACAACCTCAAAGACAAGATCTACTACAAGCCGACGGATATTGGTAAGGAAAAAGAAATCCGCGAGAGGCTGAACAAGCTGTGGAAGAAGAAACAGCGGTAATCCTGGCGGACTTCCGAAGTCCGAGGTGGAACCCCTGCACGTGAGACTTCGGAAGTCTGCTTCCGGCGGTCCTACTTCGCACCCAGTGCCGCGGCAGCTTTTTCAACATCTGCAGGACCGACCCAGATGAAGGAGCCGAATCGTCCGCCCACCGCAACAGCATCGATCGAATCAATATTGACGCCGGCACTAGCAAGTGCTTCGAGGCTCTTGTTCAACGCGCCCGTTCGATCAGCACCCTTTAGCCAGAACCCGGTTCCTTCGTCAGCGAACAACCCTGATGCTGTCCACAGGCTCCGCAGCTTGTCGGGGTTCTTTGGAATGACATACAATTCCGCCTTCTCCCCAGCCGTTGCGAATCCCCACAGCCCGCACAAACCAAGATTTTTCGCCTTCAGCTCGGTCATGATCTTCAAGAGCGCGCCCGGCTTGTTTTCCAGGTTGACCTTGAAGTATTTGACACGTTGGGCCTTTGCCATACTTGCCTCCCTTCGAAAAAGTTGTTAATTGTTCAATGCACCCCCCCGCGCAAGTGTACAAAAAAGCAGACTCACTGTCAATGTGAAGCAAAGCTCGGCTAATACTATTGTTTTGGAGGCAAAAAGACTCCTAGAGGTCTTCAAAGGGCTTTCTGATGCAGAAATCGCAAAGTCCGCAGATGACCTCCTGCTCTTCTGTTATCGGCTGCATGATGAACATGTCATCGTGCGGTCAGCCAGTCCGCGGTCCCCGGGCAGAACGTTGAGTTCGCTGCGCGATGTCATCTACCAACTGGAGTCGAAATCGGATGAGACCCTTAAGAGCCCGGAGTGGAGAGATCTGCTGCTATCGGTTCTCGAGGACATTGTGTCAGGAAGGGTAGTGGTCGCAAGAAAGAGTGTCTGAAGAACTGACTGTAGGTGTGTTCACTTGATCAATGGAGTACGGTTGTTTGGTGATGATCACGCTGGAACAGATAAGAACATTTTTCGCGTCATATCGCCGTAGAGAGATTCACAATCCTTCTCTCACACGGGCTGGCGTACTGATGATCCTGTTTCCGAAAGACGGGGAGCTCCATTTCCTGCTGACGAAACGGACCGAAGATGTGGAACATCACAAGGGACAAATCTCGTTTCCCGGTGGATCAAAGGATGACGGTGATGGTGACATCGTTGTGACGGCGCAGCGGGAATGTGAGGAGGAGATCGGCTTACAACGAAACGGTGTGCAAATCCTCGGTCTGCTCGATGACTACGAAACACCTTCAGGTTTTGCCATCACACCAGTGGTTGCCTATGCGAATGGGATACCTGAGCTCACGCCCAACGCGCAGGAGGTGGCTGAGCTGCTGGAAGTTCCCGTATCCGTATTCTTGGACAAGGCGAACGAGCGGGTTGAGCAACGACAGTGGCGGGAGAAGCTCTACGATGTCTACTATTATACATATCGCACCCGCGAGATTTGGGGTGCAACAG
>JBBTCR010000588.1:0-10746 GCA_038043105.1 Bacteroidota bacterium | reverse complement strand
TCAGGTGATTCACCCGCCTCGAACGCGACTGGTTGTGGAGTCTATGCCCTCACGCGTCGTAAGGCGCATGTAGGTTCCATTCGCTTCGGACGAGGCGTTCATCATTTTCGACATAAGTAAGCATTGATTTGAACAATGAAAGGAGCACTTTCGAGAATGGACCAATACGTTAAACTTACGCCTCCTGCAGAAGGAGAGAAAATCACCGCAGTGAACGGCAGACTGAACGTTCCGGATCAACCGATCATCCCCTTCATCGAAGGAGACGGGACCGGTCCGGATATCTGGCGAGCGTCTCAACGTGTCTTTGATGCAGCAGTGCAAAAGGCATACGGTGGCAAAAGAAGAATCGTGTGGTTCGAAGTCTATGCAGGTGAAAAGGCAAACACGGTCTATGGCCCCAACACTTGGCTCCACGATGATACACTCGCCGCAATCAAAGATCACGTCGTCGCCATCAAGGGACCTCTCACCACACCCGTCGGCGGAGGAATACGCTCCATCAACGTCAGCCTCAGGCAACTGCTCGATCTTTACGTCTGTCTGCGTCCCGTGCGATATTTTCAGGGTGTACCATCGCCCGTGAAACAGCCCGAGCTTGTGCATATGGTCGTCTTCCGGGAGAACACAGAGGACATCTATGCCGGCATCGAGTGGAGAGCAGGAACACCTGAAGCTAAGAAAGTCATCGAATGGCTCCAGACAGAAATGGGCGTCAAAAAAATACGCTTTCCGCAGACATCGAGCATCGGCGTAAAGCCAGTGTCCGAGGAAGGTTCGAAGCGCCTGGTACGGGCTGCAATCCGCTACGCGATCGAAAACAACCGGAAGTCCGTCACGCTCGTTCATAAAGGGAACATTATGAAGTTCACGGAAGGGGGCTTCCGCGAATGGGGATACGAGCTGGCCCAAATGGAGTTTGGCGGGCAACTACTTGATGGTGGACCCTGGGTAAGACTCCCCAACGGTATCATCATGAAGGATGTCATCGCTGATGCATTCCTTCAACAGATCCTCACTCGACCGGCAGAGTATGATGTTATCGCCACACTGAATTTGAACGGCGACTACATCTCCGATGCTCTCGCCGCACAAGTCGGTGGCATCGGCATCGCACCAGGCGGCAACATCAACTTCGAAAACGGTTTTGCGGTGTTCGAGGCGACGCACGGAACGGCGCCCAAGTATGCGAATCAGGACAAGGTCAATCCGGGCTCGTTAATCCTCTCGGGTGAAATGATGCTCCGCTATATGGGTTGGAAAGAGGCGGCCGACCTCATTCTCAAAGGCCTCGAGAAAACCATCCAGTCAAGGGTCGTTACGTACGACTTCGCTCGTCTCACTGAAGGAGCAAAAGAGGTGAAGTGCTCTGAGTTTGCAGATGCGATCGTCAAGAACATGTGAGACATTCTTGAAGGATGCTTGACCTGATTTCACCGGGCTCAGACGAACCGAATACCGGGGCATCTCACATCTTTGGGATGCCCTTTTTGTTAGCTTGCGGTCTCTCGGAACTTGGAGTCCTTGCCTCAGGTTCGTGTTTGCAGTCGGAACCGTTCCTTGAAAAAGAGCCCATTTTTCAGTATCATTGTTCAAACTCTAGGGAGGATTCAAGCTTCCGCGAGGGAAAGCAATATGAGCACCAAACCGGTTGAGGAACGTGAGGTCGGTATAGAGGTCCTCGTCAAAGAGCCGGCCAGTGTGATTCTCTTCAATGATGAAGTTCACACATTTGATGAGGTGATCGATCAGCTCATCAAGGCGCTTCGCTGCGACAGCGCGAAGGCTGAGGCCCTGACCTGGGAAGTGCATAGCAACGGGAAAGCGGCGGTTTTTGAAGGGGCGATGGATGACTGCGTTCGAGTCTCCGGTGTTCTGGAAGAAATTGCGCTCCATACGCAAATAGAAGTCTAGAGGAGGAATTCCTTATGCGCACAGTGGAGAAAGAAGCTCAGATTCTTTACGACGCTCGCGGAAAGAAGACGCACGTCGTCTTGCCGATCAAGAGATGCGAAGAGATGCTGGAGCGCCTCGAAGACGCAGGAGACATTAAGGCGATACGAGCAGTGCTACACGAAAGAACTATCCCGTGGAGAGCAGCAAGAAACAAGCTTCGAAAGGAAGCTTACCGATGACGTCGAGCGAGGTGCGGAGCAGCTTCCTGAGGTTCTTTGAACAGCGCGGACACGCGATCGTCCCCAGCTCTCCCGTGGTCCCGTACGATGATCCGACCCTCCTCTTTGCCAATGCCGGGATGAACCAGTTCAAGGATGTTTTCCTAGGAACGGGAAAGCGTTCCTACTCTCGCGCAGTGAACACGCAGAAGTGCATCCGCGTCAGCGGCAAACACAATGATCTCGAAGAAGTCGGTCGGGACACCTACCACCACACGTTCTTCGAAATGCTCGGCAACTGGTCCTTCGGCGACCCGTCCGAACCGGACGGTATCGGCCGGGCGGGCTATTACACGAAGGAAGCCATCGCGTGGGCCTGGGAACTCCTCACGGACGTCTGGGCTCTCCCAAAGAATCGCCTCTGGGCAACAATTTATGAAGATGATGACGAGGCCGATCACCTCTGGAAGACGGTGACCGACATCGATCACACGCATGTTCTGCGATTCGGCGAGAAGGACAATTTCTGGGAGATGGGCGAGACCGGTCCGTGCGGACCTTGCTCCGAAATCCATATCGACCGGACTCCCAGCGGGAACGCAACAGCTTCACTGGTGAACGCCGGGTTGCCTGACGTGATGGAGATCTGGAACCTCGTGTTCATCCAGTACAACCGTGATTCCGATGGAACGCTCACACCGTTACCCGCCAAACACGTTGATACCGGCATGGGATTTGAGCGGATGTGCGCAGTTCTTCAGAACAAGGAATCAAACTACGATACGGATGTCTTCACCCCCCTCATCGAGCGCATTGGCGCACTAACCGGAAAGAGTTACGACGGCCGAATGACGGGAATCGAGAAACGTCAGTTGGATGTGGATACAGCGATGCGAGTGATCGCGGACCACATCCGCGCACTCACCTTTGCCATCGGTGACGGTGCGACCCCATCCAACGAGGGACGTGGCTACGTCTTGCGCAGGCTCCTGCGGCGTGCAGCGCGATTTGGGCGTAACCTCGATATGCATGAGCCATTCGTCTACGCACTCGTCCCCACTCTCGAGGCTACTATGGGGAGTGTCTTCCCGGAAATTCGAGAGAAGCAGGAGTATATTCAGAAAATCATTAGAGGCGAGGAAGAGAGCTTCAACGCAACCCTGGATCGCGGACTCGAGCGATTCGAGCAGGTTGTGCGGCAGATCGGTCATTCAAAGACCTTCCCCGGCGAGGATGCCTTCAAACTCTATGATACGTACGGCTTTCCTCTCGATCTCACGGAACTCATGGCGGCGGAGCGCGGGCTCAGGGTCGACGTGGCGATGTTCACTGAGTTGATGGAGAAGCAAAGAGAGCGATCTCGATCCGTTGATGTGTCTGTTGAGGAGGGGGCACAAGCCGCTTTCGTAGCTGACGCGGAAGTAGTAAGGGGAAAGAATTCGGCCCGCACACTTGATACGTCCAAATTGGAAAGCGAGTTCCAGTTCGTCGGTTATGACCAACTCGAGTCACAGGGCGTCATTCTTTCCTCCAAAGACAATCTTGTCGTTCTTGATCTTACGCCATTCTACGGTGAGGCAGGCGGACAGGTGGGTGACCAGGGCGAGCTCAAATGGAACGACGTCAAGCTTAGAGTGTTGGACACGCAGAAAAGCGGGAACGTTAATGTCCATATACTGGAAAAGCCTCTCGAGCTTGGAGCTGGGGAGGTGGTGAGCGCGAAGGTCGATGCCGAGCGCCGATACGCGATCATGCGCAACCATACGGCAACGCATCTCGTGCACGCAGCGCTGAGGCAAATCCTTGGGACGCATGTCCACCAGGCAGGCTCCCTCGTTGCACCTGATTATCTCCGATTCGACTTTGCGCATTTCGCAAGAGTCAGTGATGCCGAACTGGCAGATATTGAATCGCTCGTCAACGAGAAGATCAACGAGAACATCAAGCTCAATCACTACCGCAACATCCCATTTGAGGAAGCCAAGAAAATGGGAGCGCTGATGTTCTTCGGCGACAAGTATGGGGATCGGGTGAACGTCGTTGAATTCAGTGAGTTTAGTCGGGAGTTTTGCGGTGGAACGCACGTCAAGTCGACCGCGGAGATTGGGTATTTCAAATTCCGATCCGAGGGGAGTGTGGCCAGCGGCATTCGGCGTATCGAGGCGGTGACCGCTGGTCATGCCCTTGAGCTCCTGCGACTTCAGGATCGAAACGCGGCTGAGCGAATTGACTACGCCGAGCAACAGCTGCAGCAAGTGATGGATCTCCAAGGCCAACTCGGAAAGGAAGCCGCGAATGATGCGTTATCCAGCTTGCGGAAGAAGCTTGAGACCTTGAAATCATCTCCAAAGACACCAGAACGACTTACGCTCGATCTCCAAGAGCATTTCAGACGACGAGAGCGACGTGGATACGACATCGAGAGCCTCGTGCTCGAGATCGCTGAGATCAGAAGGACTCTTGAGAAAGAAGTATCCAAGCAGAGGCTGCAATCGTTGTCCGGACTCATCGAGACTCTGGTGCAGCGCGCTACGGTCATGAACGGCCTCAAGGTGGTGTCTTCAAGGGTTAAAGCGAGCACGTTAGACGAGTTGAAAGCGCTTGGCGACACCCTGCGTGCAAAGCTTGGCAGCGGCGTCGGTCTTCTCGCTTCGGTCATCGACGACAAGGTTTCGCTCGTTTGCGTCGTTACCGACGACCTAGTGTCAAGTAAAAGGCTCAAAGCTGGAACAGTGGTGGAAGCAGTCGCGAAAATCGTTGGGGGCGGAGGAGGCGGCAAGGCGCATCTTGCAACGGCCGGAGGCAAAGACGTCTCAAAGCTCGACGACGCACTGCGCTCAACAGAATCTGTTGTTAAATCACTCCTTAAGAACTGAGTCAGCTGAGACTGATGACAACCTTTCAGAGACTTTTGAAAATCCGGCAAGAGCGCGGCGCAGGGTACCTCGTGCTGATCGATCCTGACAAGAACGACAAAGGCAAACTGCCCTCCTTTGTGCGAGAGGCAACCGAAGCGGGGATCGACGGCTTTCTCGTTGGTGGCAGTCTGATGCTGACGAATGAGTTCGAAGCCCATTTGCAGACCATCAAGCGGAATACGACACTCCCGGTTTTGATTTTCCCCGGCAGCCTCTTGCAGGTTTCGTCAATTGCCGACGCAATCCTTTTCCTCATTCTGATCAGCGGGCGCAATGCCGAACATCTCATCGGAAACCAGGTCATCGCAGCCCCGATTATCAAGAAGACCGGGCTTGAGGCCATCTCGACGGGCTATATGCTCATCGAAGCTGGCAAAACGACTTCAGCCGAGTTTATGAGCAACACCAAGCCCATTCCTCGAAACAAACCGGACATCGCTCTCGCACATGCGCTCGCTGCCGAGTTGATCGGCATGAAGATGCTCTATCTCGATGCTGGCAGCGGCGCTGATGCTTCTGTCCCCGACGAGATGATTCGCGCCATTTCCGGGAGTTGCACTCTCCCGATGATTGTAGGCGGGGGCATTCGCACTCCCGAGGAAGCGCGGAAGAAAGCGGAAGCCGGAGCATCGTTCGTCGTAACGGGAACCGTGACCGAGCAGAACAACCACGGATCGTTCGTCAGAGAACTTGCAGAAGCTGTCCATTCTCTGCCAACTGCGAATCGTAAATGATAAATCCATCAATCCCAAATCGACAATTGTCAACCTCCGCCAAAGGCGCCAGTCCCACTTTTTGGATTCCGCTCATCTGCGGGATTCCAGAGAGCGGAACCCGCCTTACCAGCTCTAGATGGTCTGGCGGGGATGCGCCGCAGGCGCAGCAAATCATAAATTCATCAATCTCAAATCGACCCCGCCAGAAAACGGCGGGGCGCACAAAACGCGCAATCCACAATTGAGAGTCGAAAATCCCCTATGGCTCATCTCCCTCTGACGCTCGTGTATCGGCAGAAATTCATTCTGGACTCGCTCAAGGAAAGCGCTGAACTCAAGCAGCGGATAGCGGACCAGTGCGTCCCGCAGATCATGAAGGCAATCGATCTGATTATCAGTGCCTTCAACAACAAGAAGAAGATCCTTCTCTGCGGTAACGGCGGAAGCGCAGCAGACGCACAACACTTGGCTACCGAATTCGTCATTCGTCTCAGCCCCAAGATACAACGACCGGGTCTCCCAGCTATCGCCCTCACGACCGATACTTCGAACCTGACCGCCGGTGCCAACGACCTTGGATACGACAACGTCTTTGCCCGCTCCGTTGAAGCTCTTGGAAACGAGGGTGACATTCTCATCGGCATCAGCACCAGCGGGAATTCCGAGAGCGTCAATCGTGCGTTTCAGAAGGCACAAGAAAAGAAGATGGTTACGATTGGTCTGCTCGGCAATGACGGCGGGAAATCAAAGCACCTCGTCGATCTCGCGATCATCGTTCCGTCGAACGACACACAGCGCATTCAAGAGGGACACATAGCGATCGGCCACATCATTTTTCAAGAAGTGGAACAAGAAATGTTCGGATAGAGTCTACAGTTCAGGGTTTAGAGTTTCAAGTTCAAAGTTTCAAGTTTCAGATTTCAAGTTGCGGTAGTATCCTCAGAGTTTTCGGCTCGTCCTTCGGACTTCATCATTGATGCTTCTCTTTATGTCCTCAAAGCCGCGGAAAGATTTCCTGATCCCACTCCTCACGGTTCTTTCCGACATCGTTGCAATTGAGGCCGCATTTCTGTTTTCCTACTGGATGAGGTTCTATTCGCCGCTGACAACTGTTGCTCCCGTCACGCTCGGCTTCCCTCCACTCGATGCCTATGTCGCGGGATCCCTTGTCGTCATTCCGCTCTGGCTATTTCTCTTCAATTCGCGAAAGATGTATTCAGCAAGGCGGAATGTCTATTTCTCCGATGAGTTCTTCGCGATCGTTCGGCTTGTCACCATCGGCATGCTCATTGTCATGGCTGCAGCGTTTTTCTATCGGGCGTTCTCCTATTCTCGCCTCGTGTTCGCACTCCTTGGTCTCTCTGCCGTTCTGTTGATCTCCCTCGGCCGCTTCGCTGTGATGAAGTTTGAACAGCACTGGTACGCGCGGGGCAAGGATATCAAAGATGTCATCATCGTAGGCACCAACGCCACCGCCAGACGTGTCCATGCCAACATTCTCGCCAATCCCTCCCTCGGCTACAGAATTCTCGGCTACTTCTCTGCAAACGGCATAGGGGAAATGGAACAGACGCATGCGCAGTATCTCGGTCCCATTGAGAAAGTGCCAGCGTTCATCCGAGAACGCGTTGTTGATATCGTCTTGATCTCCCTGAGCTATAAGAATCACCCTCAACTGTACGAGCTTGTTCGTGACTGCGAGGGGCTCAACATGGAGATCATGATGGTTCCCGATATGCTCGAGCTCATGACAACCGGCGTCCGCATCAAGGAGCTCGAGGGGATCCCCTTCATCAAGATCAAGGGCATCCCGCTCACCACCTGGAACATCATTTTGAAGCGAGGCTTTGACCTCGTTCTTTCGACTCTCATCCTCGTGATCTGCAGTCCGCTCTTCGCCATCATCGCTCTTATGATCAAACTGGATTCCAAGGGCACGGTGTTCTTCCGGCAGGAACGTGTGGGAATCGACGGCAGACCGTTCCAGCTAGTGAAATTCAGAACGATGAGGATTGATGCCGAAAAGGTGACGGGGCCTGTCTGGACGCGCAAAGATGATCCGCGGAGAACAAGGATCGGCAAGCTTTTGCGTCGCTTCAGCCTTGATGAGCTTCCTCAGCTCATCAATGTCCTGAAGGGTGAGATGAGCATCGTCGGGCCTCGACCGGAGCGCCAGTATTTCGTGGAACAGTTCAAGAAAGAAGTCCCTCGTTATCTGGATCGACACCGGGTCAAAACGGGGATGACAGGATGGGCACAAGTCAACGGACTGCGCGGCAATGCTCCAATTGAGGAGCGGACGAAGTACGATGTCTACTACGTAGAAAACTGGTCGATTGTGTTTGACGTGAAGATCATCCTCAAGACTATTCGTGCCGTCATCTTTGGAAGGGACGCGTACTAAGCAGATGCAGTGGCGAGGTACGACCTTGCGAAGCCACGGAAAAGATACAGTTGAGTTGATGACAAACCGCTTACCCCTCGTTATTCACTGCATCGCCTATGGTCTCTGCATTCATCTTCGGGCTCCATCTCATTGCTGCAGGCTATGCCTACGCGAAATGGAGCAAACAAGGCGGATGGAGTGAGGGCCTACTCGCAATCGGGTTTATGGCCATTATATTTACGGTTGGCTGGACGATTGCGACGATGCTTACCAACCTCCTCTTCACTCCCGAGCTCTTCATCAAATGGTACTACGGTGAGACTACCTCATTCTTTCTCCAAACGTTGAGAAAAGAAATCAACAGAGACGCGATCTCTCTCCTGATTCTGACATTCGGAGAAATCGCATTCTACTACTTCTACTTGGGATCCGAGGAGGGTAAGAAGGAGGCGAAGAAGGAAGAATAGAGGTAGAGGTGAAGATTCAACTGTCTTGCGTAATCCCTTATCAACAAGAGCGTTGCGGGCTTCACTTCAACGTAAACAAAAAGACTATCTCACACTTTTGCTCAACTTGAGGTTGTGACGACGAGAGGGGTTCAAATTTCCAGAATCGGACCTCCCTCATGGCGACTTCTTCAAGCTTCGTGTTCCCCTTCTGCGCGGGCTGCAAGGCTTTCACTGATCCGTCAGGTACGACAACGGCCTGAATCCTAATTTGGGCCTCTATGTTCACGCCCTCTGGGTACTTTGGCAGATCTCCACTTAGCCTTTTCCTTGTGCCTCCTCCCAGCCACTGGACGCTATAGGACGCGCCTTGCTCTATGCTACCTCTAATGGAACTCAATCCGGCTGTCGGAGTTGCCGGACCGGGGAGGCTTCCTAACCCGCCTCCTGGCAAGCGAGTCTCCTTGACACCGATACCCTGATCCGCTGCAGATTCTCTCTCCCCTACGGATCCAGCGCGTGAATCTCTCTGCAATCCAGGATCAGTTTCTGTCGACACCATCTTCTCTGTCCTCGGCACCCTGATCATCTCGTTGGAGAAATCAGGCAATTGCCGCTCCGGAGGGGCGACAGTCTGTGCAGCCCTGGAAACATTTATGGACTTTGATGGTGCAACATCTGCGGCGACGCCCCGAGACGGCGAGGTGACCGACGCTGCTTGCGCGACACCGGTAAGGCTCCCCCAGCTCATTTGGACAAATTCAGGCCGCTGGTTGACTTGAGGAACGCCTGTCAGAAAGAAAACGATGAAGAGCAAAGCGTGGAAGAGAATTGAGCCAATCCAGCCAGCAATATTCTCGTTGGATGTTCTCACTGTATCGACTGTTGCACTGGTTCCGTGGCAATCAGGAACTTCGACGCCCCAACGCCTTTCGCGATGTCCATGACCTGAACGGCACTCTGGAGGCTTACAGTGCGGTCAGCATTGATCACAACCGTCTGATCGGTTTTTGCCCGCAATGCCAGGGAGAGTTTCCCTCCGAGCGTCTCCGTTGTTACTTGCTCGTTGTTCAGGTAGATCGTCCCGCGTTCCGTCAGGGTGATGATGATCTCACGCTTACTGTCCATCTGACCTGCCTCGGCCTTCGGCAGGAGTACCTTGATGCCAGGCTGAATAACAAAGGATGACGAGAGAAGAAAAAAGATAAGAAGCTGAAGGACGATATCAGTCAACGAGGCATAGGAAAAACCCGAGAGAAACCGACGTTCTGTCTTGAACCTCATGGCTACCTCTTCTTCGCAAAGTACTCATCCGGTTCGAGTCCTTGCCGTGCGTCCTTCTCAGAACTGGATGGTTCGTCTGCATTCTCAAGGTTCCCTGCACGGACGAGCTCCAGGAACTCTTCTGACGCGCTCTCCATCTCGAAGACCATTCGTCCGACTTTCGTGACAAAGTAGTTGTAGAATCCGAGAGCCGGTATGCCGACGAACAAGCCAAACGCCGTTGTGAGGAGAGCTTCCCAGATCCCACCCGCGAGGTCAGAAGGATTCACCGCTCCACCAAGCTGCTCAACCACGCGGAATGCACCAATCATTCCCGTGACGGTTCCCAGAAATCCCAACAGCGGCGCTATGCCCGCCATTGAGGCGAGAATGCCAAGCCTATGCTCCAGATGAAACGCCTCCTCTTTGCCTGCGTTTTCGATGGCTTCGCGCACGCGCTCGTGACCTTCGGAATACTTCGCCAAACCTTTCTTCAGAATGTTCGAAATCGGCGCTTCTGTTTTCGAACAGAAATTCAGCGCGGCCAGCACACCCCCTTTTTGAATCACGCTGCGCAAACGCATCATGAACTGACCGATATCGACACGTGCCTTCCGAAGAACCAACCCCCGCTCAATCACGACAACGACCGCGATGATGGAACACAAAAGAATAGGATACATCAATATCCCGCCCCGCGCGAACAACGTCAGTAGGTTCATAGCTCTCCCGAAATAATTTTCAAACGGCTTCGCTACTTGCTTTTGACCCGGTCAATCCAGTAGTTGGATTTGAGTTCCTCCGCGAAGCTCTCGACCGCGAGCTGAGCATCCTTTCGTGATCCGTACCTGCCGACACGGACCGTATACCACGTCCCATCTTTGTACGGGCGCTCTTCGATAA
>JBBTCR010000587.1:0-4054 GCA_038043105.1 Bacteroidota bacterium | reverse complement strand
TTTTCGCCAAGGCAATTGCTTTGGGCGACAGATCATAGGCATCCACTATTTGCCCCCGCCGCCCCAACTCCAAAGCCAACCACCCAGAACCACAACAGATATCCAGAACGCGTCCGCCAGGTTTATGCGCAACCATGTCCAAATACTTTTCGCGTGCACCCCCATCAAGAATGGCGCTCATTTCAGGATCGATCACCGGGAGTTTTTCTGAGCGCTTAGGAATGAATTTCGTCGCACGGCGAATATCCGCTTCCAATGGGATATGGCCATCTTGAGTTCTCAGATCAGCAATTTCATCAAAGAAAACCGCCTCCGCCTGTTTTAAACCTTCCAAATTATCTTGAGACATGCGCATCTCTCCTTTGCTATGTTGAGCTTTGACTTTCTACAAGTGAACTCACTCGTAATAGTCCATTGATTTGAACCCGTGATCTTTAATGAGTTCGTCTCGCTTTGCCGACCTCAGATCTTCGCGCACCATTTCAGCAACGAGTTCGTTAAAAGTCGTCTTTGGCTTCCATCCAAGTTTCTGCTGGGCTTTAGACGCATCCCCAAGAAGGGTTTCAACCTCCGTTGGCCGGAAATATCTTGGATCTATGGCGACGATAGCTTTACCGACATGCTGTGGGCTTCCCGGAGGATTCATCCAGTAGCCCTTTTCTTCGACACCATATCCCTCCCAGCGGATATTCATGCCAAGCTCTTTTGCCGCGGCATTGATGAAGTCACGCACGCTGTATTGAACTCCTGTCGCGATCACAAAGTCTTCCGGCCGCTCCTGCTGCAGCATCAACCACTGCATTTCGACATAGTCACGAGCATGCCCCCAATCCCGTTTGGAATCCAGATTGCCCAGATACAGGCAATCCTGCAGGCCTAACGTGATGCGCGCCAGAGCGCGGGTCACTTTGCGGGTAACGAAGGTTTCACCACGAACAGGGCTTTCGTGATTAAAGAGAATGCCATTACAAGCATAAATGCCGTATGCCTCACGATAGTTGACTGTTATCCAATAGGCATAAAGCTTGGCCACCGCGTAAGGGCTGCGTGGATAGAAGGGCGTTGTTTCCTTCTGGGGCGTCTCCTGCACCAAGCCATACATCTCTGACGTACTGGCTTGGTAGAAGCGCGTCTTCTTTTCAAAGCCTAGCAGCCGTATCGCCTCCAGAACTCTCAGTGCACCGAGCGCATCGGAATTGGCGGTGTACTCTGGTTCCTCAAAGCTTACCGAGACATGCGACTGCGCAGCCAAATTGTAAATCTCATCCGGCTCTACTTGCTGGATGATGCGGATGAGGCTGGATGAGTCTGTCATGTCCCCATAGTGCAAAAACAACCTCGTATCGGGCTCATGAATGTCTCGATAGAGATGATCAATACGTGCCGTATTGAACATGGAGGCTCGGCGCCGAATGCCGTGGACCTCATACCCCTTCTCCAGAAGCAACTCAGCTAAGTAGGCCCCATCTTGGCCGGTAATTCCGGTAATAAGCGCTTTTTTCATTGATTTCCCGTAGTCGTCGTCAATTCCGACGGAATCACGCCAATTTTGGCAGCTGCCCGCTGCCGTTACCTGGCCGCCAGCGGAATGAATTTTCAGTCGCGCAACCTTACTTTACAAACGATTTCAACCGCCCTGGAGCGGCCCCTCTGGAACACGCCGGCTCTTTCGCAAATCTTGAACCCTCTTCAAGAATGATCCGCGCGTCGACCTAATCGCTCCCGAACTGGTCTCTCGTAAACACTTTCGCTTCGATATCAGCCAGCGCCGGCTCCATGCGGTTCGTGATGACCACATCTGCCTCGCGCTTGAACGCCCCCAGGTCATTGACCACCCGGGATTCGAAGAACTCGCGCTCCTGCAACCCAGGCTCATGCACGATAACCTCAATGCCTTTGGCCTTGATCCGTTTCATGATGCCCTGAATGCTGGAGGCTCGGAAGTTGTCTGAGCCAGCCTTCATGATCAGACGGTAAACCCCGACGATTTTGGGGTTCCGTTTCACGATCGAGTCAGCAATGAAATCCTTACGCGTCGCGTTGGATTCAACAATGGCACGAATAAGTTTTTGCGGCACCCCATGGTAGTTCGCAAGGAGTTGCTTGGTATCCTTCGGCAGGCAATAGCCTCCATAGCCAAACGACGGATTGTTGTAGTGGCTGCCAATACGCGGATCCAGCCCGACCCCTTCAATGATCTGACGCGAATCCAGGCCGTTCGCGACTGCATAGCTGTCCAGCTCATTGAAGTAGGCCACGCGCATTGCAAGGTAGGTATTGGAAAAAAGCTTGACCGCCTCTGCCTCGGTCGAGCCGGTGAACAATACCGGAATGCCATCCTTGGCCGCGCCCTCCTTCAGCAAGTCGGCAAAGACCTTGGCACGCTCGGAGCGCTCGCCGATGATGATGCGCGAGGGATAAAGGTTGTCGTAGAGTGCTTTGCCTTCACGCAGGAACTCCGGCGAGAAGATGAGGTTGTCACATCCCATTTCCCGCCTCGTCTTGGCGGTATAGCCGACTGGCACGGTGGACTTGATGACCATCACGGCTTTTGGGTTGATCGCCATGACATCGCGGATCACGGATTCGACCGACCTTGTGTCAAATTGGTTGGCCTCCGCATCGTAATCCGTCGGCGTGGCAATGACGACGTAATCCGCACCCTCGTAGGCATCCTTCTTGTCCAGCACAGCGCGCAAGTTAAGCGCCTTGTGCACCAGAAAGTCTTCGATCTCAGGATCGGCAATCGGACTCTTCTTTTGATTGATCATCGCCACCTTCTCAGGAACGATGTCAAGCGCAACCACCTCGTGGTGCTGCGCAAGAAGGATGGCGTTAGAAAGCCCGACGTAGCCGGTGCCGGCGATGGCGATTTTCATAAGGCCACCTTTGACTCGCCTTGCACTTTGGCTTGCGGTTTCGCGGTCTTGGCCCAGAAGCGCAGGGCTTCCTGAAATTGAGTTCGTCGGTTAGTCATCTAGGGGATTAAGAAGCGTTTTGGCACGCTACCGCCATGCCGTATCGCGATCAGCAAGCGCGATCAGAGAAGTATGTGAGGGCCTCAAACAGCCAGAGAGCCGTTGCCGCCCAATGGATGAAGAATTGTGCCATAACCCGTATGGCTTCCATCATCGCAAGAACGAATACTGGGCCGGCCAAGCGGCGAGGGTAGCGCTCACTACGAAACAAGGTTTTCTCGCAAAAACCATTCGTCCCACGGCCACTGATTTTGCCCCCCGGGAAAGCCCCAGCCGATCATCTGTCGCCGCAGACCTCCGCCTCCTGCTCCATATAAACCCAGTCCACGATTTGGCTGTCTGGCGTGTAACCCGAGACCAGATCCTCGAGCATCGTCCGCAGAACGCGAACATCGTTCAAATCCAATGCAATCCGCAGTGCGTTGAGCCTGTCTTCCAGAAGCGGCCAAAGCAGAAAACTCTCATGCGCCTTCATGATCTGCGCATGGGATGTCGGCTTGGGATTGTCACCGATGAGCAGCTCCTCATAGAGCTTCTCCCCCGGACGCAAACCGGTGATTTCGATCTCGATGTCGCCATCCGGATTTTCCTCATCGCGAATCGTCAGCCCCGACAGCTCCACCATGCGTCTTGCCAGGTCCATGATCCGAACCGACTGCCCCATGTCCAGCACAAACACATCGCCACCCTTGGCCATCGCCCCGGCCTGGATCACCAACTGAGCAGCCTCGGGGATGGTCATGAAATAGCGGGTGATTTCCGGATGGGTCAAGGTAATTGGACCGCCATCCCGGATCTGCTGCCGGAACTTGGGGACCACGGATCCGGATGACCCCAGCACGTTGCCAAAGCGCACCATGGAGAACCTGGTGCCCGGCGAAATCGCCACCAACGCCTGCAGCACCATTTCTGCAAGTCGCTTGCTCGCACCCATAATGTTCGTGGGACGCACCGCCTTGTCGGTGCTGATCAGGACAAAGTCCGCCACGCCCTGCTCGGCCGCCACCTGGGCGGCCGTCAATGTCCCAAACACATTGTTTTTAATACCTTCGGCCGGATTGTGCTCGACCAAGGGC
>JBBTCR010000586.1:0-1349 GCA_038043105.1 Bacteroidota bacterium | reverse complement strand
AGCAGTTGCAGCGGCCCGGCGATCTGGGCCAGCCGCTCCTGCCGCACATGCAGATAGGTGCTGGTGGTGGTGAGGTGCGCGTGGCCGAGCAACCGCTGCACCACCGTGATCTCCACGCCCGCCTCCAAGAGATGCGTCGCGAAGGAATGCCGGAACGTGTGCGGATGGACTTGCTTTCTAATGCCGGCCGCTCTTGCATACTTCGCCACCATATCGCGTATTGCCGCTCGCGAGAGCTTCCCGCCCCGGAAATTCAAAAACAGCACATCGTGCGACCGGCCCATCCTCGACAAGTGAATGCGGACTTCCTTTTGATACCTCGTCACCCATTCGACCGCGGACTTGCCGATCGGGACGAGCCGCTCCTTCTGCCCTTTTCCGAAGACAAGGATCAACTCATCATCGAACATAAGGTTCGATCGCTTTAAGTCCGTAAGTTCGGAGACGCGTATCCCGGTGGCATACAGCATCTCAAGAATCGCCCGGTCGCGGATGCCGAGCCGCTCACCCGTGTCCGGTTGTTTGAGGATCGAATCGATCTCCGGAACGCTGAGAACTTCGGGCAGCGTCCTCGATCGCTTTGGTGCATCGATGTCTTCCGTCGGGTCATCAGGATGAATCCCCTCGCCAACCAGGAAGCGATGAAATCCACGCACCGCTGAAAGAATCCGCGCAATGCTTCGAGGCGAGAGACCCCCCTGCGACAGCTCCTTCAGGAAATCACTGACGTCCTCCTGAGTAATGAGGATTGCTGAGGTGAGATTGTGTTTGACGAGAAAGGAGCGGTACTTCGCAAGGTCAAACTGATAAGAATGCAGCGTGTGCTGCGTTACGCCTTTTTCAAGACGAAGGAAATCGAAGTACCGCTGAATCTGTTGATCGATCTGAAGAAGTTTCTGCGACGTTGGTGGTTTCAGTATGGATAGCTGTTTCTTCATACCGGTGAATGTCTCTCACCCAACCCTCTTCGAGATCTAGTGTCTCGATTCACAAGTTCCTTTAAGCCAAATGCTTACCCGCCAGACCCGCCCGAACCGCTTTGGCGGGCGGGCAGCGTAGCGGGTCCCGCTATTCGGTTCCGCTTTTCAGAATCCCGCTATATGAGCGGAATCCAAAGAGCGGGAGATCCCGTAAAGCGGGACTGGTGAGCCTCCCCGAAGGGGTCTTAGGACTGGCTCAGAATAAGTCCATCGGCCCAGACTGCTCGAAATAGTCTGGATATGGATGATTCGGCAAAATTTCCTATGAAGGGAATCTATAAGACTCGACACTAGAGGCCCGGTTGAAAACCTATGATTTTGCCACTAAGTCTCAAAGACACGAAGAAAAACATCTTGGTCTTAGATCTT
>JBBTCR010000585.1:726-5738 GCA_038043105.1 Bacteroidota bacterium | reverse complement strand
GGCGGCGTATGCGACAGACTACGTGGAGAAGACATGGCCCACGAGCTACGGCGGCCGCGGCGGTCACTACGACTTTGAGGGCGGGCAGCCAACCGCGAGACCAAACGCGGGATACCTCTGGACCCTGTCTGCCAAGCACAACGTGAGCTTCCGAATGTATGGCGAGTTTGTCGATCCTGCTGAGCCGAACGGGAAACCGGCAAAACCTCGCGACCCAGGCATCGGTGACAACTTCGCGCCGCACTATCGTGGGTGGGACTTGGATCATTCAGATGTCGATCGCTTCAAAGAATGGGAGCGAGAGTTCAGCGAATTTGAGCGAAACGGAAATCTCCCGAGCCTGTGCATCATGCACCTGCCGAACGATCACACGGCAGGAACGCGCAAAGGCTCATTGACACCGAAAGCCTACATGGCGCAAAACGACTATGCGCTTGGATTGATTGTTGAAAGAATCTCGAAGAGCAAGTACTGGAAGGAGACGGCAATCTTCGTTGTAGAGGATGACGCACAGGATGGCCCCGACCACGTGGACGCGCACCGATCCGTCGCGCTGGTCATCAGCCCCTACACGAAGCGGCACTCTGTTGATCACACGCTCTACAGCACCATGTCGATGTTAAGGACCATGGAGCTCATCCTCGGGCTTCCGCCGATGAGCCAGCACGATGCGGCTGCAACGCCGATGTTCAACGCGTTTACGCTGTCTGCCGACACAACCCCGTACGTCGTGGAGGAGCCGAGGATTGACTTGAACGCAAAGAACAAAGAGGGGAGTTATGGCCAGTCATTGATGGAGAAGTTCAACCTCAGACGGCAGGATGCAGCACCTGACCGTGCATTCAATGAGATTGTATGGCGAGCGGTCAAAGGAACGCCGATGCCCGCACCCCGCTATTCAATCTTCTCACGAGCGATGGCTGGGCTGGATGATGACTGAGCTCGGATGTTCCTTCAATGAGGGAGGGTGAAGCAAAGGAAAGGGGAGCGGTGTACCGAGGCGTGATCATGCAACAGGGCTAATCGATTCTTGATTAGCCTTGTTTTTTCTTTCGTGACTCCCTTAGTTGCTTGAAGCGTTTCAGCTTGCCTTTGATCGTTGCAAGCAAGGTTTCGTCGGAGAACGGCTTCGTGAGGTAGTCGTCCACGCCAAGCTCTTTTCCGGTGCGGATCAAGACCTCGTCTGTCAATCCGCTGAGGAAGATGAAGGGGATATCTTGGAGACGGTCAATGTCCCGTACCTTTTCGTAGAAGGTAAATCCCCCCATGGTTGAGGTTTCCAGATTGATATCGGAGATAATAAGATCCGGGGTTTGTTCCTTTAGGTACCGGTAGCCGTCGTCGGATGTCGTGAACGATTTGACCTTGAACCCTGCTTCTTCTAGCGTTTCCGTGACGACATTCAGCAGCCGCACATCATCGTCAATGAGCAGCAAGGTGGGTGGCTGAAGTCCTGCTCGGATCTGCCACAGGATCTCTGCCTCGATTTCGTCAAACTCCTCAATGGAAATCTTGAACCGTTTTCGAAGGCCAGAAAGCTCAGTGGCGCGTTCCGGAGTGATCGATCCGGAAGACCACGCTTCTTTGAAGGCAGTGAGATAGCACTCTCGCTGCGCTTCTTTGGTCAATTTGGAGTGTTCCTCAATGGAGATGCCAAGCTTCCAGCGAAGTTCTTTCAGGCTGCTCTCTTCCAGTGGAGTCGTGGCTCCATCCTGCCACGCTCTGACGAGCTCCATCTTGTATTTGGCGAGCGCATCAGCGTGCGCAGCGAGGCTCTCTCGGGACTTCTGTTCCTCTTTCTCCTTCTTTTGAAGCTCCTCTTCGGCTGCCCTGAGCTCTGCCTCAAGCTGTTCTACCGACTGCGGTTGTTCCTCTTTTCGCTGTATCTCGGGCTGCTTCGGTTGCTGTTCGCGTTCTTTCTTTCGGGCCTCGCCTTCAGCTCCCTTGCGCGCTACCTCTTCTTCCTGCTTCCTCCGTAATTCTTCATCACGCATTCGGGCTGCCTCTTCTACCTGCTGCCGCGTCTTCTCCTCCTCCCTGTGTCGCTCGTGCTCCTCTTTGAGGTAAGCAAGTCGCTCCTCGTACGCGAAGATATAGACATTTTTTGGATCGATCTCTTTCGCCTGGATGATTTCGCGCATGGCCTGATCGATTTCCCCAACGCGTATGAGACGATCCACGCGTTTGAGGATTTCGCTGACTTTCTTCTTTATGTCATCACGAGGAGTAAGTTCGGTCATACACGTCACTTACATGGGCCATACACGACGCAAAAGGGATGGAGGCTTGAGCATCACGGTGGGCGCTGAGAACCTTGATCATCGCCGGCTCGAGCGGCTACTGCCACTCTCTGCACCTTTGCCACAGCAGAAAGGCTGCTCTCATTTGCAAGCCGATCTAATGCGGCGACAGCATAGTGCCACTCCCCTTCAGGAACATTTGCATCGAGGTAAGACGTGACATTTCGTCCCGTCACCGCGGCGATGCTCGAGACATCGGTCGTTGAAATGACCGGCGTGCGAGAGCGATAGACAATATACGAAAGGGGCTCGTCCGACGTCGGAGCGCTCCATTCAAGCTGGACACCGCCAGTTGCAGCCTGAGCCCTGAGATCTGAAGGAGGCGCAGGTGGAATGCTGTCTTTCCACGCCATCGCTGGCACGATAGACCAGTGGGGGAATTCTTCAACACCTAAAACCTCCCACGAGCGCTCAAGACCGCTCGCCGCGAAGAACACAACACCGGGCAATCCTTTCTTCCTCACCTCTTCGATCTCTGCTGAGATTTCCTCCCATCCGATCTTTCTGATCAATCCCGTTGAAAGTCCAGGGACCACCTGACGATCGTACGCGACACGATCTTGCCACTGTGTGATTAATGGCACAAATGGGTGTGTGGGATGGGCGCGTTCCCAGTACACCATCGGCACGATGAAATCGATCTTTCCTACTTCCATCCATCGCCGTGGATCCTGGTAAACCACATAGTACGAGCTCCAACCCTGTCCCATGTACTTTCCAATGACCGCTGCAGAGAGTTTCACCCACGGTTTTGCTGCCGTCACGGAATTGTAGGCCTGGAAGACGAATTCATTGATTTGCTCCCGCTGCCAGTGTTCCCAGGAGAGCTTGTGCGGATTCCCATCGACGTTGTTGAATCGTGCGACGCTGACAGAGTCATGGGAGTACCCCTTTACGGGTGATCCTTCCGGATAGCGGATGTAGTCGAAGTGTATCCCATCGATGTCGTATTTCGTAACGATGTCCATCACCACATTTACCACATGCTGCCGGACCGCTGGATTGCCGGCGCTTGCCCAGATGTATTCGTTGTTCGGCGGATCAACGTTCATCGGCATTCCGTCTTTGTCGCACACAACCCACTCGGGATGCGCGAGGTAGGGTTGGCGGGGAGTCGTTTCGGTTGGCGGAATTCCGCCGCGCCAAATTGGAAAGGTATTGACCCATGCGTGAAGCTCAAGCCCAAGCCGATGAGCTTCATCGATGGCAAACTGCAATGGATCCCAACCCGGATCTTTGCCCAACGTCCCTGTCAATTCGAGTGCCCATGGCTCATGGGCGGACCCATAAAACGACGACCCGTTGCCGCGAACCTGGAAGAAGATCATGTTGAATTTTGCCTTGCGTGCCTTGTCGAAGACATCGCGGATGTGAGCCTTTGCGGCTTCGGGATCGTTTCGAAGCTTGTCGTTCGTGTATTCGAAGCGTGACATCCACACGCCGCGCGCTTCGCGTTTTCCCGTGAAGATCTCTTTCCCGCAGGTGAAAGACAAAAGAGGTGCTGTGAGGATGAGAAGGGCGATGAGATGTTTCTGGTTCATAGGCGTGCGTCCTTGTGAAAAACCACGACAAAAGTAAAGAACTGTTGAGGCAAATGCAAGAAATCGCCCGTCCGGACATCAAGTATACACAGCGAGCTACTGAGAACGCAGCGGGTGATTGACACTCATTCCTACATTCGGACCCAACTTGCTTTTCTTTCTCGTGTTATTCATATTGAGCCGTCCAATCTCGTTGCACTTTGCCGCGAACGGCCGGAGAAGCCATGCCTCGCGATCAACTTCCTGATCTTTCAAGCGACTATCCGATAACCAAGGATCAACATGACACATATCGACGCGATGGACACATCATCCTTCGTGGCGTCGCCTCTGCGGAGGAAGTCCAAGCGTTCCGTCCGCTCATTACTGGCATCGTTGATGAGATGGCAAGGGCAAAAGACAGACAGGGACGTATATCCGACTACAGCGCGATGTTCACTCAGGTTACCAACGTGTGGAGGATGAACGATGCGGTCAGGCGGTTTGTCTTGGCAAAACGATTTGCCAAGATCGCTGCGGATCTGATGGGGGTGAACGGGGTTCGGCTTTATCACGATCAAGCCTTGATCAAGGAGCCGGGCGGCAAGCCAACGCCGTGGCATCAGGATTACTACTACTGGCCTCTCGATACTGAACACACCATCACGATGTGGATGCCCTTGGTGGATGTGTCGCGGGAGATGGGATCGATGAATTTTGTAGCGGGCTCCCACCGAGACAGCGCCTTCAAACGGCTGCCCATTTCTGATACATCCCAGGAGTATTTTGAAAGGATCATTCGAGAACAGCAGAGTGAGATCCGCAGCTACGAGCTGCGTGCCGGCGATGCGACGTTTCATTCGGGACGGATGCTCCATGCAGCCCACGGGAACGGAAGTAAAAAGCGTCGAGAGGTCATTACCATTATTTACTACGCCGATGGGACGCGCATCATGGAGCCCGACAACGAGCACCAGAAGGTGGATATGGAAGTGTTTCACCCCGGCCTGAAGCCTGGCAACATTGCGGCAAGCGAATTGAACCCACTTTTGTATTCTCGGCCGTAAACATCGCGGGAAGGCTCGGGGTTTGAAGGGCATGAATGCCCTACGGCTTTATTGATCATACCGTTGGCCCCACCCTTAAGGGTCGGGGGGATATATTTTTTAGTGGATGCAGGATGGCCATAATG
>JBBTCR010000585.1:0-716 GCA_038043105.1 Bacteroidota bacterium | reverse complement strand
CATATGCTCTGTTCTCACAGCCAATCGTCTCACCGCAGACTAGCCCATGGCTACTTGCAAGTTAATTCTCACACAAGCTCTTGAGGGTCGGGCTATGGAATCAAGAACCAACATTCGCGACGCCCTTCCCCGTTCCGAAGGAATGGCTTCGCCAAAGGGGTCCTTCGGACAGGGCGTTCAACATCAGAAGGAGAGCGCATGTCACAGACATTCTACAAGATTTGGATTCACCTTGTCTGGAGTACGAAAGATCGCGAGCTTTATCTGCACAAGGAGATACGTCAACAGGTGTTTGAGCATATCAAGGAGAAGGCGCAGAAGGAAGGATATCACCTCGATGAAATCGATGGTGCGGCCGATCATGTTCACTGCCTCATTTCCCTCCAACCGAAATTCTCTATCAGTGAAGTCGTTAACAAGCTGAAAGGTGAATCATCGCATTGGATCAACTCTAAGCAGCTGACCAAGACGCATTTTGCGTGGCAGGGAGGTTTCGGCGCATTCTCGGTGAGTGAATCAGATGTCCCTACGGTGCGTTCCTACATTCAGAATCAGGAGGAGCATCACCGAAAAAAATCCTTTGCAGAGGAGGTACAGGAGTTCCTCGAAGCGTACAACGCTGAGCAATTCTCGGAGGACTAAAACGGATTGTCTGTTATGAAGGGCGTGAACGCCCTTCGGTGTGTGTGACCATTGACCATAGCCTGACCCTTAAG
>JBBTCR010000584.1:0-7368 GCA_038043105.1 Bacteroidota bacterium | reverse complement strand
GGGGCAACGAAGACATCATTGTGCCAGCGGAGTGTCGTCTGGATCTGCGCTCCAAGCGAGAGCTCATGCTGCGGATGAATCTGATAGAACAATTCGTACTTCGCACCCACGAATCGCTCTACGGAGTGATTGTAAAACACGCTCCTGCTGTTGATAATTTTTGAAGAAAGTACATCGCCGCTGGCATCACGAACGCGAACGGCAAAGTCTTCTTGCACTTCAACATCACTGCTCGTTCCGGAAGAATACAGCGTCAGAACGGAAAAGCCTTCTTTTCCGAACAGGCTCCTCAGGCTCAATCCGAGTGCGTACTGCTTTGTGACGGGATAAAGGCTTTCGACGCTCGATGAGTCGATCGTGTTCTTGCGCAGCTCGTCCTTTTCATTTGGATCGCCCTCAAAGTTAATTCTGCTATCACCATACAAAACGTTCAGGCTGAGCTTCTGCGAAGCTGAAAGATCGTAAACAATCTTCGCCTGCGTATCCCAGTACTTCGGGATGGCCGTCAGCGAGATTGCAGAGACCCCCACCACCTTGTCCAGGAACTCGAGCAAGCTGTTGCGAGCGGAAAGGATGTACGACCCTCGGCCATCGGCAATACCTCCTTCGACGAGCGTTCCGATTCCGGCCATGTTCATTGCGGTCTTCGAGGCAAAGCTTTTCGTGCGATCTCCCTCGCGAACCGTCAGGTTCATGACCGACGACGTCTTGTCGCCGTATTGAACGGGGAACCCGCCGGAAGAGAACTGCACATCCTCGATCACGTCCGCATTGACCATGTTGATCGGTCCGGCCGAGTTAAACTGATTCGAGTAATGGTTAATGGAAGGAATCTCCATATGGTCCATAATGGTAAGGTTCTCGTAGGGCGCGCCGCCGCGGACGATGAGCTCGTTGATGTTATCCGTTGAGCTTGCAACCCCCGGGAGATTCTGCACGACGCGCTGAACATCCTGGACACCACCCGGCGAACGAAGCACTTCCGCGCGGTCAACTACGTTTGAGCTGATAGGGCTCATCTGCTGGCCGCGGCTGAAGTAACTCGCTTCCACAGTCACTCCCTGCAACTCAATCGCTGTTTCATCCAATTTCACCATCACGGGCGTCGCCCGTCCTGTCGTGATCACCACGTTGGTAACGACGTGCGAGATGTACCCGAGAGCCGAGAACTGAAGTCTGTATGTCCCAACCTCCAGACCGCGTATCCGGAAATTCCCGTTGATATCGGATGCTGCGCCGACATTGGCCTTGTCCATTACTACGACATTGACGGATGGAATTGGATCCAGCGCCTTGGAATCGACAACCTTCCCTACGATATCGCCTTTATAGACTTGTGCGAAAGGCGATGACATGAGCATGAGCGCAAAGATGAAGCAGGTCAACTGCGTTCTCATAGATCCTCCCGCTGATGACATTCATAGCCAAGCAACCAAAACCTGCCTGAGCCGATCATACGTGCCCTGAGAGATTTCGTTTCATCTCGTTCGCGATCGCTTCAATGTGCCGATCGTCCGTCCCACAACAACCTCCCAGCACCTTGATTCCGTACCTGCGATGCAGTTGTGCCATTCTTTGCCCGAATGGCTCGGGCGGTGTGCTGTCCAAATAGAGCAAATTCTCCAGCTTTTCCGGGCTTTTCAGTGAAGTATTGGCCTGCAGTCCAAGAACGCGGTTGCGTACGTCGGAAGATTTCTCGATCTGGTCGGCAAGTGCCTGCTCGAATGTTGCAGGATGAATGCAGTTCCCCATGTAGAAGAAAGGGGGTTCACTCACAGTCGAATCGATCAGATGCATTGCTTCGGCGAGCGGCGTCCCGTCGAGCAAGCTCCCATCCCGCCTCAGGACAAAACTTAGCACATAGGGCACGCCCTGATCAGCTATTGCCTGTGCAATCCCAAGAGCCTCGGAGCAAGCTGGAAGAGTTGCAGCGAGCAGAAAATCGACACCTGCTTGAACAAGTGCGCGCACTTGAGGTCGGTGAAAGAGAACCGCCTCAGGTGCCGTGAGTGCTTCGTCTGGCTTGTATGCGTCCCCTGCGCATCCGATGAGTCCGCCGATGAAGATCTTGGATGCATACTCTCCGTATTCGCTGCGGACGGCCGAGACGAAATGGACACTGTCGGCGTTGACATCACGATCACCGCTGAAGCCGGCATTCTTTAAGCGCGTTGGATTAGCACGCCAAGTAGGAGTGCAAACAATCATTGAAGCGTTGTACGCTTGCCCAATTGCGAGGTATTGTCGATAGAGCGCAGAGAGCCTCCGAGATCCCTCAGCCTCATAGATCAATCCGGCGTTAAGGACGTGCGGATCAAGCTTCACCGACGGGTCTCGCCGCAATCTCTCAATAATTGACCCTTCGGTGAGAATGAACGGCTGACTCGCTACGGTCTCCATGAATTCCATAGTACGAAATACCTGCGATCAAGGAGCTGTCATTTGACGCAGCTCTCCTATCACGTCGAGAACGGTTCTAACGACCAGATCTGGTGATTGAAGATGAATGAAGTGACCGCTCCCCTCGGCTGTGATCCACTCGCTCTTCGGAGAGAGGGTCAAGTACTCTCTTACCAGCTCCTCCCAAAGCGCCTCGACTTTCTCTGCCTCGTCTCTCTTGATTCCACCATATTCCATAATCTCATCAACCATCACCTTTGGCGAGTGGTACAGGATTCTGACCGGTACGGGAGGAAGCTGGCCAGCAGCCGTTAGCAGCTCAACTTGACCATCTTTCTGGGCGATTCGATACTCCGATAAAGCTGTCTTGTACAACTTTGGAAACAGAAGATTCTGCCAGAGAATCTTGATCCTCTCAGAGGGGACATTGTTGTAGTAGCGGAACGGAGGCGCTTTGATGATCAAAGGCTTCAAGAGCCGGAGTATGCCCGTCATGCACAGAACATTGTACATCTTCAATCCTCGCGACTTGTCGACTCCGCTGTTCTTATAGATTAGTGGAGCGAGTTCCTTCTTGAATCGGTTATCCCTTGGTGACAATGGGTCAAGGAAAACAGCGCCGGCAACTTTCTCAGGAAAAAGGCGCGCGAAGTGATTCACGTAGAGTCCCCCTTGTGAATGCCCGACAAGAATAAGAGGGCCTTCGATGCCCAGGGAAGCTAACAGCGCACTCAGCTCAAGCGCAATCGTGCCGCTCGTTCTCGCTCTTGGCGTGAAGTCACTCCAACCGTATCCTGCCCTGTCATAGGTCAGCACCCGGGTGGTCTTGGATAGTTCTTCCTGAATGCTCCACCATTCGACCGATGGAGTCGCCAATGCTGGCTCGATGATGACGGTGGGATCTCCCGTCCCGGCCAGCCTGTAGTAGAACCGTTTGCCCTGAACCGACACAACAGCTCCCGGAGGTCTTGGACTGTTATACCAACGCAGCGCGAGTATCAAGTTCAGCGCTCTGAGGAGCAACAACAACGCAACGAGAACGAGTGCGATCTGAAGGACTATCACAGTGTTTTCCTATCTTCTAGTGCGGCGGTTCATGAACTGAGCGAGTCGATCGAGAAACTCCCGACGTTCCTTGAGAGTCATCGACATGTCGAATTGCCCGACGGAGCGCTGAGTGCTATCAATCTAACACCCTCAAAAAAGACAGTGTCGATCCCTTCGAGTATTGACACAAATATACGAGTTGAAGAGTTTCGATGCAGGACTATGTGAGGAATGCGAGAATCTTAGGCAGACAAGCGATGACATGCATCGGGCTCGGGCATCTCCGTTTTCAAGAATCAGCAAGGGGTTTTGGGATAGGACCTTAGAACACCCAAGGATCGTCAAATGCGAAACGAATTGTGCCAAATCTTACCGCTGGATGATAGGTCCGAGGCCCGAGGTCGGCGAGTCCCTTATCGCTGATTCAATTCCGCTTCGCAATTCTGATAAATAGTTCTCACTGAAAAAGTCTTGCCACTCCCGCAACCACCACTTTGCCAAAAGAGCGGGATGCCGAAAGGCGGCACAAGGCGCGAAGTCACCAAGAGCTTAAGAAAATGAGAATATTTTGTTTTTTTTGTGTCTTCGAGACTTCGTGGCTATTTCTTCAGCGGGAACTAAATAGAATGAATGGATTGTGCCTCTTGCCGCGACCGACAGCAGCATGAAGCAAAGAAAAGGATGGGGTCAGACATGCAGCATCAGCTGCGGCTCACTGGAGCCGAGCGACGTACTGCTCGAAGACTTTCCGGAAATGAAATCCGTAGATCGCGAACGTCATAGCGAGCGGGAACAGCCGCGGACGGGTGAACAAAGACCAGAAGAACAGTCTCCAGTAGTAGATTCGCTCCTTACCGGCAATCCCCAGCACTACAGTGGACTTTACAAGCGCCTTGAAGTGGTCGAACTTGAAGTGGAAAACCTTGACTTGGGTAGGTTTGTATTCTTTCAAGAACTTCTTCACTCGCGCGTAGTATTGCTTCGGAGAGTATATCTCACCGAGTATCTTTCGATAGCCGTTGATGAGCGCTTCGTAGTTCATTTTAGGAATGAAATTCATCGAGAAGTCGGTGTTGTTGCCCGACATCGAGGTCAAGATCCTGCCTTCTTGGAGAAGTCTCTGATACAGCTTCGTGCCGCGCGGAGCATTCAAGAGTCCTACCATCGCTGTGATGATGCCCGTCTCCTGAATGAATTGAATGAGTCGATCGAAAATTGAAGCCGGATCTTTGTCGAAACCGACAATGAATCCACCCTGAACCTCCAGACTGAACTTCTGGATCTTTTTCACGGACGCGACAAGATCGCGGTTCTTGTTTGGGATCTTCTTGCATTCGATGAGGCTCTCTTCGTTGGGGGATTCAATTCCGACGAACACGGTATCAAAGCCCGCCCGCGCCATCAAGCGCATCAAATCCTCATCATCCGCGAGATTGATCGAAGCTTCGGTGCTGAGCGTGAAGGGATGTTTTCGTTTCTCCGTCCACTCAATGATTGACGGGAGGATTTCCTCTCGCAGCTTCCGCTTGTTCCCAATGAAATTATCGTCGACGACGAATACCCCGCCCCTCCAGCCGCGCGTGTACAGGGCCTCTAGCTCAGCTATCACCTGGTGCCTCGTCTTTGTTCGTGGCACGCGTCCATACAAGACGGTGATGTCGCAGAACTCACAATCATAGGGACACCCCCTGGAGTATTGGATGTTCATCGACCCATACTGTTTTACATCAATGAGCTCCCACAGCGGAACTGGTGTCGTCGTAACGTCCGCCCACGCATCAGCGGTATAGAGATGCTTCGGCTCTCCTCGTTCAAGATCGTCGAGAAATGGCGGCAGCGTCAACTCTGCCTCATTCAGCACAAGGTGGTCGACATCATCAAACTCATCATAGTGTGACGTGAACAATGGTCCGCCCGCTACGACCTTTATCCCGAGCGTCTTGCACTGTTGGATGATCTGCTTGGCTGATTCCTGTTGAATGGACATTGCACTGAGGAGAACGGCGTCTGCTGAGAGAAGATCTTCGTCCTTCAACGATCGAACGTTGCAGTCAACCAGCTCTTTCTCCCATGATCCGGGGAGCATCGCGGCCACCGTCAGCAGACCCAACGGTGGAAAACTCGCCTTCTTGGAGACGAATCTCAAAGCGTAACGATAGCTCCAGAACGTGTCTGGATACTTGGGGTAGACAAGAAGAATTTTCATACGGAGGGGCTCTCGTTTATGGACGTTTGATGCTCGCGTGTAGAAGCGGAAGACCTTCTGACTACATAAACCATTTGTGCTGGCGATACACTGCATCGCCAAACGCTCTCATGAACTGCATCTCATCCTGATTCAGCGGTCCTTCACGAAGTGCAGCGAGGTTCTCTTCGAACTGTCTCTGGTTCCTTGGGGCGGTCAGACAGACGTGGACACTCGGATGGGAAAGAACAAAACGGTAGCTCTGACCGGCGGTAGGGACTGGGCCATGCTTTGGCCAGCCTTTGGGCCTTCTCAGCAAATAGGTCCATCGGGTAGCGGTGTAGCTGACAACGCCGGGATTGTGTTTTTCAAGATAAGGAAAAATATCATTTTCTGCACCACGATGCGCGGCGTTATACCTCAGCATGAAAACATCCAAAGCCCCTTCCGCGGCAAGCTTCCCTATGAGCTTGCGGTCGTGACACGACATTCCAATCGCGCGGACCTTCCCTTCCTCGCGGAAGCGATACAGCTCTTCTCTCGCCTTTTCGGGGAATTCCTTCTCTTTTGTCACCCCCAGAAAGAGGAAAACGTCAATATAATCAGTGCCGAACTGACGCAGCCTCTTTTCCAGTGTGCGCCGAAGATTTGGATAACCGATGATGAGGTTGTATGCCCCCGTACAAAGAACGTACCGTTCCCGGTTCTCCTTGAGGACATCTCGCATAACGCTCGTCATCTGGGTGTCGATCCCGTAGGCGAAGAAGAAGTTCACACCTTCGTCAACTGCTCGGTAGATCGTACGTTTGCTGGGCCGAAAGGTTGCGGAGAGGCCAAGTCGATGTACACGTAGGCCGGTGGTTCCGAGAACGGTGTGGGTGAAGTTCTCGCTCATAAAAGCGTCACTCTCAGGAAGGCTTGCATCGATTGTACAAAAAAGGGAGCTATGCCGCAATCTCTTTTCTGAGCCGGGCGAATCTGACGATCAAGATGGCCATCGTGACCAGGTAGGGAATTGCCGCCAGCGTAATACCGACGGCCACCGACTCGCTCGCGAACATATAGCCAATGGAGCCAATGATCCCCACGCAGCCGGATGCATACAAAAGGCCTCGGATCCAACGGTCGAGTGTGCCGGCGACAAACAGCTGCGCCCAGAAAAAGCACGCGAAGAAGAGAAAGGTATAGGCTAAAGCTTCGAGTGCAAAGATGAAGGAATGTGGATTGTCCAGAATGAAGGACTCGATCTCCCCCGTGCGGCCTGAAGTAATGCTCTGAAATACGAACGTGATCTGAGTGAAATAGTTCACACTCGCGAGCAAGGCATAGGCGCCGCCGAGGAGAACACCAATCACGGCAAAGACTTTCTTGTCCTCTCGTGCAAAGAAATAGAGGCATGCCAGGAACGGGATATGCGAGAGCGCCACGAGGAAGCTTGGAATTGCAGCCACGATCGTCGGGAGACCATAGCCGCTTGTATAGGATGACAAATCGTGATAAGCACGAATGGGGAATATGATGATGGAGAGGAGAAAGAGAAACGTAAAGCCCGTAATCATCACCGTCGACCAAAAGCCGACGCTAGCCTCAAGCTTCTTCATAGCAAGTCCCTCCTTTCTTGTTCTCCCATCCTACGCCTCACTTCTTATTCTCTACTTTTTACTTTTGACTTTTTCTTCTTACTTGTTTCATCTCACTTCCTACTTCGTACTTCGCACTTTGTACTTCTTACTTCC
>JBBTCR010000583.1:0-9701 GCA_038043105.1 Bacteroidota bacterium | reverse complement strand
CCTCCGCCACAGCAGCACAGAACGTCACGGTCCGGGTCAGCAACATACCGTCGTGGCTCGGATTCACCGCAAAAGAATGGACGATCAAGGAGATTGCTCCCGGTGGGAAAGATCTCGCTCTGTTCACGTTCAGCGCCCACAACTCCGCACCTGTCGGCCGCAACCACACTCTCACCTTCACAATCAGTACCCCATCCGGGCAGATGTGGATAAAGGAGGTCACCTTCGCCGTCGCTGCACCCGAGCGATTTGAACTCCTTCAAAATTACCCCAACCCGTTCAATCCGTCAACAACCATTGCCTATCAGCTCCCCGCGAAGAGCCGAGTCATTTTGAAAGTCTTCAATGTGCTGGGACAGGAGGTTGCGACGGTGTTCGATGGTCAAATGGAAGCCGGCTATCATCAGGATACTTGGAGTGCGTCAGCAGCGTCAAGCGGAGTGTACATCGCCCAAGTCGTCGCGCTTGATGACCGGGGCAATCGCTGGGTAGCCCGGAGAACAATGTTGTACCTGAAGTAGATCGTAGCTTCCCGGTAAATAACCAAGCCCGTCGATTTTGAAGTCGGCGGGCTTTGTTGTTGAAATGACGTGCCGACTTCTGTCGGCGCGTGCTAATTGCTGGTATCTTCATGTGCATTGCGGATCCAAACGCCTTCCGCAATTTCAGAACAGGATCCGTTGCTCACCGATCTCCAGTCCGATAATTCTCTCCAAAAGACCCTGATCCGCTGCGGCTCGACGAAGATGATCGATTGGTTCTGATGGATTCGAATCAGATCCATAGAACATTGTGCGGTAATGCATCGGCAACATATATCTCGCCCCACATCCTTGAAGATCTCCAACGCTCCAAGCGGGCTAGTATGAACGCGCGACCCGAGACCGCTCGACGAGCCGGGCGCAATGGGAACGATTGCCAGATCGATCTTGAAGCGGCGACCAATTTCCTTGAAGAGCTCAGGGTGATACCCGGTATCTCCCGCGAAGAAGACAGCGTATCCTCGGTATTCGATGACGTAGCCCGTGTAACCGAGATCCGTCATCCAGGCGTTATCGAGACCGTACCGGCCGCTGAAATGCTGAACCGGCACCGCGGTGATCTGGACCCCCTCCTCCTCGATCATATCCCACGGTTTCATCTCCTTAATATCTTTGAAACCAAAGTCGGGAGTGTAGCGGAGCGCGCCAAGAGGAATCGCCAGAGTCCCGTTCTTCGGCAACATGTCGAGGCTTCCGTAGCTGAAATGATCGAAATGAATGTGGGAGATGAGCGTGAAGTCAACCCTTGGGAGAAGAGCCGGATTGAGTCCCGGCTCGACGTACCTCTTCACGAGCATGCCCATCGCACTGGTCAAAAGCGGATCGGTGATAAAGACCTTCTCATGAATCTGAATGAGGACCGTTGCGTGACCGACCCAGGAGACGGCAAGCTTCGTGTTCTCAAGGATCGGTGTGGTAATCATTTTCGGCGCAGGGTCGATCGGTTCACCGATTCTGCCGATCGACCGTACCACAATGCGTTGAACATAAGAGCTGCAGCTACTCAGCATGAGCATCAATGAGGCGAGCAAAGCGAGAACGGGAAGTCGGAGAGTCATCATCAGAAGATGCGGAATTCGAGTGAGCCGATCCATGTCGTCGGATTGGGGCTATGTTTGATGTTGAAATGAGCGATGCCAAAGATCGTTGAAATCCCGGCAACCTTGAACACGCGGCTTTGATCCGCCACGCGGTAGATTGCTGCCCCAAGATTAAGGCTCAGGTGTTCCCCCCGCTCGATGAGCGGAACATACGCCATGACGTGCCCCGAGTAAGCAAAGTAGGAATTGCCGAGCTTCGTTGTGAAGATCTGGCCGGCAGCATTCAGCTCGATCGATCCCGTGAACCGGGCTGTCGGCTCGACGATAAGGGAGTACCATGGGGAAATCTGTTTGTTCATTCCGAAGGAATAGAGCAATGGGGTCACCTCCCACTCAAATCCGAATCCCGACTGAGCCGAGCTTGAATACAGGGTCAGATTTGGGATGAGCTGGAAGGGAAACCAAACACCAAATCTGTTGCCTGTCGCGCTATCCTGAGCGCGGGCACTGGCGACAACACTGAGAAACGCGAACGCGATCAGCAGGCGCTTCATCTATCCTCTTCAAGTTAAATCATCTATGGAAGGCTACTGAGAGAATACAACGTGAAGGGCACAAAAAAGTTCTTGTCAGAACGGGGATTTCGGAATCACGTTGGGAAATCCCTGGCGTGGGCGGATGTGAGACCAGCTGGATTGTGCAGGAATCTGCTGCCAGCGTGAGTCCAAGCGCCGCAGCCGGGCGAAGCAATCAGGAGCCTCATTGGCAGAACGGGAAGTTTCCATCCCTTTTCGATTTCCCTCTCCCCCAAAATCTACTCCATCACTTCCAACTTTCCAACTACTCCAACGTTTGCTATCGTCTCGCCTTTTCTCATCGATGGAACCGCGCAGATGTAGAGCACCACGCCGGCCGCAGGTGCGCGCGCCTCAAAAATCGTTTTCCCCACATAGTCCGTCACATAACCAACCATCATCCCCTGCTCGACATACGTCCCTCGCCGGACAAGCGGATAGAAGATGCCAGTCTGTTCGCTGACGATGGAGATTACCTTCTCTATCCAGACCGGATTCTCGATCATTGTTGCGGTTCCGGGCAACATCTTCAGATAGCACATGACGTTGAGGCTGCCGTTGACGAGCGCATCCACGTCGTCACGCTCGACTGTCCCCGCGTGGCCGGCTTCGACGGTTATCGAGGATTTTCCTCGTGTTGTGGCAGTGTTCTCCAGATAGCGCGACGCATTTGGATCCTTCGGTCTATCAGTCGAGATTACGATATGGTCGAGACCAAAGGCAAGTACCATATCGCGCGAGATCCGATCCTGGCGTTCGTTGCCTGTTTTTGTCCAGTAGCTATAGGGTCGGAGACTTTCGTCGATATCACCACCGTGGAAATCGATCAAATGGTCGCACTGTTCGACTACCTGCTTGGTTATGAGATACGATGCCCGGTCCGTTTGTGTCCCGTCCAGCTTTCCCGGGTACATGCGGTTCATGTTCTTTCCGTCAACAGGATTCAGATGCGGGACCTTTCGCGCAAAGGATGGAACATTCACGAGCGGAATGATGATGATTGTTCCAGAGATCTCTGCAGGATTGAGCGACCGGATGAGCTTCTCGAGTGCGATGACGGATGCATATTCGGTCCCGTGCGCTCCCGCAACCAAGGCCAACACGGGTCCCGGCCTAACACCGTGTACAACAGCCACCGGTATGCTCGTCGCGGTGTCAATTCCGGTTGGCACTTCAATCACACCCGTGACTTTTTGTCCTCGTGCTGCTTGTGCGGTACCAACGGTAAATGTTGTCCGCTCCTGCGCGACCGACGAGGAGCTGAGGATAGACACTAATGCAGCTGTGATGCAGAGAGATCGCAGCATAGGCTTACTCCTTTCTTCAGCGTGATCGTTACTTCTTTTTTCGTGCGGCAAAGAGAGGGTGCTTCGGCTTAACTTCTCGTTGGTTCTTGACGGTACGCAAACCACGCTCCCACTCATAGCGAATCGTAACAGCCTGCGACCACCACGGCTCCAACTTGTGCTTATCAGAGAGATGCTCTGCGGCAAGCTTATGACCGTTTTCCTTAACGTTGAACCGGTCGAGGATTTTGAACCACTCACTCCACCGTTTTCCGGTCTTTGTTTTTACAGCTTCGTCGCTGATCTTGGCAAAAATTGTTTGTGCTTTTGGCATAGGATTTCCCTCTCATGCAGTAGGGCCGTTCGATCGAACGCCCCTACCATCGTTTATTCTTCAAGTTTCGGGTGCTTCAAATGATGATCCGTTGCATCCTGATACGCCTTCGCAACGGCCAAGAGCTTTGCCTCGCCAAAAAGCTGACCGATGAAGCTGATGCTTGTCGGCGTCCCCTCTTTCGAAAACCCATTGGGAAGCACAATGCATGGATGGCCCGTCAGGTTTGTCAGCAGCAGGTTGTCACCGCCAAACGATGGGGCAACATAGAGATCGATCTCCTTCATCAGCTTTTGCATCTCTTGAATCACGAGATAGCGGACTCGGTTGGCTTGGATGTATTCGACGGCAGGAATGAACCGCGCTGTGCGGAACGCATTGGGCCACGCGTTCTTGATCTGCCGAACCAGCAGATCGTCCTTGCCGCCGCGGGTCAGTTCATCGAACGCGGCCGCCGCCTCGGCTCTCAGGATAATCGAGAGATCGCCGATGGGTAACTTTGGAAGCTCGATGGGAACAAGCTGCGCACCCAAGCGACGCAAGACTGCAAGCACGGAATCATTGCTCGCCTTGTTTACCCGCGCACTATCGAACTCCATTTTCAAGTAGCCGATTCTTAACTTGCCGACGTCAACTTTCGGATTATAGTTGAAGGGAACGTCGTAGAGCGTCTGATCCTTTGCATCGGGGCCGTGGATGGCATTGAAGACAAGAGCGCAGTCTTCCACTGTGCGACAGATGGGACCGATCTTATCCATCGACCAACTCAGCGCCATAGCACCGGTCCGGCTGACTCGTCCGTACGTCGGTCGAAGGCCTGTCGTACCGCATCTGGTTGACGGCGATACAATCGAACCCCATGTTTCTGTACCGATTGAGAATGCTACAAGTCCAGCAGCCGTTGCGGAAGCCGATCCTGCCGATGAGCCGCTTGATCCTTGATTGTAATTCCACGGATTTCGCGTCATCCCGCCATACCAGACATCGCCCCATGCGAGCTCTCCCATTGTGAGTTTCGCCACCAGCACCGCGCCGGCATCCTCGAGCAGTTTGATGACCGTTGCATCCTGATCGATGACCTGATCCTGATAGGGGACCGATCCCCACGTTGTCTTGTAACATCTCACTGCGAGTAGGTCTTTTGCTCCATAGGGAATTCCATGGAGTGGGCCGCGGTATTTCCCTCTGGCAATCTCCGCATCAGCGCGTTTGGCTTGCTTCAGCGCGAGATCCTCAGTAAGCGTTATGACACACTCCAACTTTCGACCATACTTCTTCAGTCGTTCCAGATACATTCTTGTCAATTGTTCAGATGTCACGTTCCGTGTTCGAATCAGCTCCGCAAGTTGCCCAACGGAATAGAACGCCAGGTCCTCAATGTTCTTCGGCATCGCGACCTTACCTGGCGGACTCATCTTGAACGGCTTCTTCGCCTTCTCGAACTGGAATCCAGCTGGTATGGGATTGAACAGAATCGCCGGCGGGATACCGTTCGGAAGCGATACCTTTCTCAGGTTTTCGTAGTTTTTGAGCTGGTCAAACAGGTCATCCAGCATCGAGTCGCGCTTGGCCTGTGTGAATTCCAGGCCAATGATTTTCTCCGCGCCTGCAACGTTGTCCACAGTAATTGGATTTTGCCGTTTCTCTTGGGAGAAGAGGCCAGTGATGATGGCTACGGTCAATGCAGCAAAAACTACGGCTGAGGAGATGAACCGATGATTCATACGGACATCCTTTCTATTGGGTTCTTCCCGTTGTTGCGCCTTGTTTGTCGAGCTCCTTGTAATCGAGCTCCGAGCCAAGCACACTATGCGGAATGAGATAGACAACGATCAACACAATCGCAGCGCCAAGGACCCAGCGCCGTGGGTTCTTCGCTTTGTAGAGAGCAATAGCCGCAATAATCCACACAATGAATGCGACCGCGGTCTTATTATCAGTGAGGTCCGTCCCTACTGGCCATCCGGTCCACCAAGTATCGAATGCGTAGTACTGCATCGCGGGGCCAAAAATGAACCCACCGACGAACAGGGACCCGAGCGTCCAGAACGTCAGCTTTTTGAACTTCGGTTCCTTGCTGAAGTGCTCAAGGCCGGTCCGCGTCGACAGGAGCATCGCGGCGAACATCGCGGCCAGATGCAGGATGAAGCTGGCCACCGGCACATCTCCCCTGAAACGAATCACGATCGGATCAGACCCGGGCACGCTGACGCGCTGATCGCCCTGCCTGAGCTCAAGTTTGTAGATGAGCTTCCCTGCTGGCGGTTGGTGAGGCAGCTCTGCTACGAGAAATCCATCCTCATACTTCATAGGCACGCGCGTCCACTCGTCATCGGACCTGTAACGTTTCCAGGACACCTCACCATGAATCGAAGCATCGTCGGTTTTGATCTTGACGGGAGCGTTCGCAGGACCAGGATGACTTCGATCAAGCGTGTACGATATCGTTTGGCCGTTCAGTGAGACCTTGCCCGAAACCGGATAGGTCGGACCAGTTACCCGTTGATAGTACGCTGTGAGAATAGTGATGAGAGCTGCAAGAATCCAAAAAAGAACACGTTGTTTCATTGTGTGTACTCAGTTAGGTTCGTGTTGTGAAGAGAGATGGTTCCTCAGTGGCTCAAAGACGAATTCCATCCAGCCGCTTTTGTGGTTCTTTTTCTCTGTCTCATTCGGAAAATTTGAATGCTCCAGCACAACTTTCGTTCCCCTTTTTGTAGAAGTGAAGCTGTATTTCACCACAGACTCTTGCGCATCCTCCGGCCAGTCGCCGGGCCGCCAAGTGTAGGCAAGCGTCTTGCCGGGTTCGAATTCCAGCACCTTGCCCTTTACCCAGCCATCAAACATCTCAAACTTCCCTCCGACTTTCGCTTCCACTTTTCCCTTCTGCCCGTTCCATTGAGCGATGATTTTGGCGTTGGTGAGAGCTCCGAACACCTCATTCGGTTTCCCCGGCAATACCACTGTGAGTTTGATTGGCGAAGATTTCATTGTTCCTCGCTAGAGTTTTTGGATGGAAACAATCTCAATCAATATTCCCCACATATGAAAGCTTGCCCGATCTTTCAGCTCCTTCGCTTCGAATCGCACGCGCAAGCCATCCTTCCGAAATTCCTCCGGGAGATTCACCGGGTCGTAGTTCTTCCCATCATCCCCCTTAATGCCGTAGAAGCCGCCTTCGAGTGAGACGTAGATGACTGTTCCGGTCAGCTTCACGCTGTTTTCATCCTCAGTCATGCAAGACAACAAAAGGGCACTGCACGTAAGCAACACAGCGAGGTCAAGGATCCTGGTCATTGTCAATCCCCCTGGACTCATAAAGCGAAAAACATCAAGATGATTTCTTCGAAAGGAATCTTACGTGATGGTGTGGGCGCGAAACCGATGGCATCTCATCTGTTACTAGGACGCTGATCGATCCGTCGATTTCTAGAACGGCCAAACTGACATCAGCGATACTTGCAATGCCATGCTCGCGCAACGCCTGGTGGAGAGACTCCAGAGCCACTTTCTCTTTCGCAAGATTTTCCTTCAAGACTTTACCATGATGGATAAGAAGTGTCGGAGAACCCTCAACGAACTTCCGCACGCCCTTGTAGCGCCAGACCCCATACGTGATGGACGCGTTCAAAACAAGCAACGTCGCAGCGGCGGCAATTCCACCGGCAACAGTAGTATCGGGTCCAGTCATAGCATTCTGGACTGCGTTGGCAATCAAGAGCAGCAGGACAAGATCAAACGGCGTCATTTGTCCGACTTCTCGCTTGCCGGTAAGTCGTATGCCGACCAGGACTATCACATAAACGATCCCAGTCCGAAGCATTATCTCTAGGAGTGGTTCAGTGATGTTCCACATAGCGTACCTCGCATGCTTGATTTGTTGGTCATTGGTACATTACGCGAGAGTTGTTCGGGACGACAGGCTTGTGAAGAGGCCGAATTCAGCCACCGTCATCGTGCTGAATTCTGTTTCGGTTGTCCGAGCCTGCATTTGAGAACGCTTCAACTCGGACAAAAGTACTCTTTTCTCTTCAAAGAATCATGTTTGTTCACAACGTATCGCTGGATCGCGCGGCTTCGGAGGGCGAAGTGCAAGTATTTTGGTAACCGTTGAAGTACACACCGGAGAAGCCCCAACACCCACGAGAAGGCAAAAACTCTGGCTGCAGCCGACTCCCAGAGAGCCTCACGCTATACGGAGAACCTTGGCACCGCGAATTCTCGTTGTCTTCAATTCGATCAAAGCTTTGTTCGCATCTTCCAACGCGAATTCCTGCACTTCCGGCTTGATGCGCATCTCCGCCGCGAGCTGCAAAAACTCGCTCACGTCCCTGCGAGTGACATTGGCAACGCTCTTGATTTCCTTTTCGAGCCAGAGATGTGTTGGATACTCCAGCCGGCGAAGAGCGTCCTTATCGATCTCCTCTTTACGGATGGCATTGATCACCAACCGCCCCCCTGGCTCAAGGTTCTTGAGAGCTTCGAGGATCGGTGTCCAGACCGGCGTTGTGTCAATGATCGCATCGAGCTTTTCCGGTGATGGGTCAGCTGTGTCCCCCGCCCACACAGCGCCAAGTTCTCCCGCAAAAACGCGCTCCTTTTCACTTCGGGCAAATACAAAGACGCGCGCGTTGGGATACCGATGTCGTACCATTTTCAAGACAAGATGAGCTGATGCGCCGAAGCCGGTGAGCCCGAGATTTTCGCCATCTCGAAGGCCAGTGAATCTTAGAGACCTGTAGCCGATCGCGCCCGCGCATAAAAGAGGAGCCGCTTCTGAATCGGAGAAGAATTCAGGGATCCTGTAGGCAAAATTCTGGGGTACAGTCATGAACTCCGCGTATCCTCCATTTACGTCTCTCCCGGTTGCTTTGAAGTTTGGGCAGAGATTTTCGCTCCCCGCCAGACAGAACCTGCATGTTCCACACGCGGAAAAAATCCACGCGACTCCAACGCGATCACCGCGTTGAAATCTTCTTGCACTGGCACCCGCGTCTTCAACGCTACCGACGACTTGGTGACCGAGCACAATCGGAAACCTCGGCGGTGGTGTGCGTCCTTCGATTTCATCCAGCTCGGTGTGGCAAACCCCACACGCCAGCACCTTCACCAGGATCTCGTTTGCCTTTGGGACAGGATCGGGCAGTTCCGCTGCCTGAAGTGGGTTGCTGCCTTCCGTAACAGGGCAGAGCCGTTGAAGAACCATCGCTTTCATATGAACACAGCGCTATCGAAGCGGCAGAATTGTCTTCGCACACCGCTTATGAACCAATGAAGCTCAATGCCGCTGCTTTGAGCGTAACCAAGGGAGAGAAGACTGGACACCGAGATGAGCAGACGGGACGGTCTGGCGGGATTCATCATTTGTAGTTGTCTGATGGATCGATGCTACCTTGTCAGAAAGCAGATGAATGAACCGCAAAGACATCAAGACACAGAGAGAAATGGAGAAAGCAAGTTTCTAGAGGATGCACCGCTTGATGCCATCTCTTATGAGAGGGACATTGAAATTGATAAGCAGCCCTAATCTCTTTCCTGTCAACTTCAAATATGTGAGAAGCTGAGCCTCATACAGCGGATGAATTGTCTCGACCGCCTTCAGTTCCACAATGATTTGCTCCTCAACCAACATATCCAATCGAAATCCAGATTCGAAACGCACGCTCTCGTACACAACAGGAAGTTCAACCTGGGTTTCGACCTTGAGTCCTCGCTTCCTCAGCTCGTGTGTAAGACATACCCCATAAACCGATTCGAGCAAGCCCGGTCCAAGAGTCTTATGAACTCTGAAAGCTGCATCAACAACTTCCGCTGCAAGCTTTTCTATCTGACGAGGTAGAACCTCGAACTCTCTCATTCTTCTTTGTGCCTCGTATGTTAGCTCTGGCGTTGCATCATAACAGAGAGAGTGTAGTTTATGTGTA
>JBBTCR010000582.1:0-3695 GCA_038043105.1 Bacteroidota bacterium | reverse complement strand
GAAGTATAATAGACTGACAAAGGATTGACCCATCGGTTCATTGATCCATTGAATCAATGAGTTATTGGATAAATTTCGTTCTAGCTCATCCAATTCTTTCTCGCTTCCGGGTCCCACTTTGTGGTCGTCTTCTTCAGCTTGGTGAAAAACTCGATCGAGCTCTTGCCGGTGATGTCTCCCGCGCCGAATTTCGATTCATTCCACCCGCCGAACGAGAACGGCTCACGCGGCACCGGCACCCCGATGTTTACGCCAATCATTCCCGCGCTTGCCCTCTCGATGACATAGCGAGCCATTCCCCCACTCTGTGTAAAGACGGATGCTGCGTTCCCATACGGTGAGATGTTCTGAATCGTGAGTGCCTCATCAACAGTTTTTACGCGGAGAATCGACAGCACGGGTCCGAATACTTCCTCTTGAGCAATTTTCATGTCAGGGCGCACATGATCAAGAACGGTCGGCCCGACGTAATAGCCCTCTTCCTTCCCCTCAACCTTTGCTCCTCGGCCGTCGATGAGCACTTTGGCTCCGTGCTGTTCGGCTTCCGTGATGTATCGCTCGATTCGTTCCTTCGCTTCGTTGGAGATGACCGCCCCGAGATTTTTTCCCGGGATAATTTTCTTTGCTTCCTCGCACAGTAGCCGGATAATGTGATCAACCTCGCCAACTGCGACCATCACGGAGGCTGCCATGCAGCGCTGACCCGCACAGCCGCTCATCGAGACCGCGATGTTCGATGCCGCCATCTTTTCATTTGCGTCTGGCAGGACAATGAGATGGTTCTTCGCTCCACCAAGACAGAGCGCACGTTTGAGGCGCGACGTTGCTCGCGCATAAACAGTTTTGGCGACGCGTGTAGACCCGACAAATGTTACCGCCTGAATCGCGGGGTGATCACAGATCGCCTCGACAGCCTGCTGTGCACCATGCACAATGTTGAACACTCCATCTGGCAAACCAGCTTCCTTCAGGAGCTCGGCTATTCTCAGAGAGCTCAGAGGAACCTGTTGAGACGGTTTGAGAATCATTGTATTGCCCAAGACCAGAGCGTTCGGGATTGTCCAGTGGGGAACCATGCTTGGGAAATTGAACGGCGTAATCGAAGCAACAATTCCAAGCGGATATCGGTCGATGCGGCACTCGACGCCCTGGCTCACTTCCAGGATTTCACCTGGCACTAGCTGAGGCATTGAACAGGCAAACTCCGTCACTTCGATGGCTTTCTCAATCTCTGCAGATGCTTCGCTCACGGTCTTGCCGTTTTCTTCATGAACCAGAGCGGAGAGTGCATCAACGTTCTTCTCTAGAAGTGTCTTGTAACGGTAGAAGACCTGGGCTCGTTCCTTGATTGGAGTCGCTGACCAGGACGAGAAGGCGTGTTCTGCTGCACCTGCCGCATCGTCGACATCTTGTGCTGTCGAAAGCGGCACACTTGCAATCTGTTGGCCGATGGAGGGATTCATCACAGGCATAGAGCTGGTCGCACGCGATTCTACCCACTTTCCGTTGATGTAGTTCAACACAAGGGGAGTGCCGTTGGATGGTCTTGTGCTGGCAGTGAGCGTTTTTGATGGCGTGAGGGATTGAGGGGTCATAGGAGTTGCCACGTTACACCTCCGGCTTGTTGGCGGATGAACATCAGTATTTCGCGGGCTTCAAAGAAAAGGCGATCCCACCAATACTACCAACTTAGGTAAGGAGAATCAAGGGCTCAAGGAGATGCCGAAACATGAGTGCCCTGCGGCAAGCATTCACGGTTTTTCACCCAGACTCCCCGAAATCCCGCTTAGAGTCTCGCCGGATGAAGTGGAAATATTGAATTCGATTGACTTTAGAGCGTAGCGGCGATATATTTAAAAGCCTCCCACTTGAAAGACACCGCCAAAATCCACCTAGAAAACGACGGGAGGAGAGCAGACTCCAACCGAACCCGGCCGAACAAGCGTTATTCCGAACGGTTCTTATCAGATCCCGCTGCAAATCGAATGGAAAAAAAGTTTAAAAGAGATTTGAGATCGCTGGAGAAGGTTTTCGATTTCATCGACAACTTCATCGCGAAGCAGGGGATCGATCATTCGATCAAAAACGCTGTCTACCTTGCTATTGATGAACTGTTTACGAATATGGTAAGGTATCATCCGAAGAACAGGAACGATATCTCTCTGGCTCTTAAGAAAGAAAAGAACAAGGTGATCATCCGGTTGATTGACCGCGATGTGGAGCCGTTTGACATTACGAAATCAAAGGACCCGAATATCCAAGCTTCCCTCGACGAACGGTCGCCGGGAGGCCTCGGGATCTACCTCACGAAAAACGTTGTCGACAACATTCAGTACGAGTATCGCGACAGGATGAGCATCATCACCCTCACGAAGAATCTTGGGAGGAAGCATGTTTGATATCCGAATGAAGGATCACGATGAGGTTGCCCTATCAGGCAGGTTCGACGCTGCGCAGGTCGAAAAGGCAAGGTCGGTGTTCGATCAACTCACCACTACCACGGTCGTCGATTTCAAAGAACTCGACTATATATCGAGCGCCGGCCTAGGAGTCCTGATGGCAACGCAAAAGCGATTGAAGGATGCGGGTCACAAGCTGAGGCTTAAGAACGTCACCGGGCATATCCGTGATGTGTTCAATATTGCTCGTTTTGACCTGATTTTCGACATTGAATAGATACCAACTTTCAGCCCGCTCGATTGTATATATGAAAGAGCAGGACGACAAGGAGCTAGTCAGACAGTGTTTGGGAGGGGAGAATAAAGCGTTCGAGATTATCCTCGATCGCTACGAAAAGCCCATCTACAACGGCATCTTGCGAATGGTCAATGATCCGGAGGATGCGGCAGACTTAACGCAGTCGGTGTTTGTTAAGGCATACGAAAAACTCACTACATACGACCCGCGGTTCTAGTTTTTTACCTGGCTTTACAAGATAGCCGTTAACGCATCACTGAATTTTCTGAGTCATAATAAACGCCAGGAAAGGCTCGATGAGCGTGTCGTCGCAGAGGGCAGGGGGCTAGAAGAGGAATTCGACGAGTCGGAACGATATCAGAAGCTGGAAGATGCTATACTGGCTTTGCGACCTGATTTCCGGATCTTGATTGTGCTGCGCCATTTTCAAAATCTCTCCTATGATGAAATGAGCAAGATCCTGGATATTCCGGAGAAGACAGTCAAATCGAGGCTTTTCACTGCGCGACAGACACTCAAGAACATATTGGTGAAGTCAGGACTACAGGGATGATCGAAAAGAAATATTTCGAACTGATCAATAAGGAAATCGACGGGGCGAATTCGAAAGCGGAGAGTGCGAAACTCCAAGCTTACCTCTCCAGAAATCGCGAAGCAAGACAGCTTTGTGAGGAACTCCTAAAGACCTCTGATGCTCTCAAGAAGATCGGAGAGGTCGAGCCTCCGGGGCATCTGAGGCAGCACATCTTGAATTCCCTTGAAATACCTCAACCGACGGTGGCTCGCCAATGGGGTGTTTTGCGCAAGATTCTTGAGAGCTTTCGAGCTCGTCCCACGCCCAAGTACGCCCTGGTGTTTGTTTCAGGCTTATGCGCGGGCATTCTTGTCTTCATGCTGCTCGCTGAGACTCCTGATCTCTCGGTTGAGGATACCTCGCATCTCCTGGGTGCGCTTGCACCGGTGCCCGACTTCTCTCACATACAGACCGCGGACTCCGC
>JBBTCR010000581.1:0-4570 GCA_038043105.1 Bacteroidota bacterium | reverse complement strand
CTAGTGCACAATTTGTTTTAATCTGTCGTGGATTCCCTCAAATACTTTTTCGGCTGGCAAGTACTTCTTTGCGATTTTCGCCGCAACGGTGTAATTCGGATCGACAACCTGGGCGATATCAACTTCGCCGACTTGCGAGACTAGCTGATACGCATCCATGATATCCATCTTGTACTCATCCACTATCCACTGGATCAGGTCCCTGTTAGCGATGCGAAAAGCGTCTTCGAGCGGACGATAGCTTCCGATCGACATCAGGTATTCATCATTTTCAAGTCGAGGCCAACCGAGATTTTTCTTTTTGATCACATCAACTCTCAGCTTGACGTGGAGAGCACATTCGACGGCTGTGCCAATGATCTCACCTTCTCCCTGAGCAAGGTGGCCATCGCCAAACTCGAGCAATCCCCCTTCGACGTTGACGGGAAGGTAAACTGTCGCTCCCTTCCGGATGCTGGGGAAATCCAAGTTGCCTCCATACGCCTCCGGAGTCACAGTCCACCGAACCTCACCTCGCTGCGGCGCGGTAGCAATGCATCCAAGAAATGGCCGCATCGGAATTTCGATTTTCCTCTGCCCGAGCATCGTGCTCACCGTGCCCTTCTTCTTGTCAACGGTATACCACCACACCTTCTCCGGCAGCGGGTTGTTGAGGAGCGCCGTGTAGTCAGTGCCCGTGAGCGCGCCAAAACCCGGATAATTGCTGCTAATTGCATAATCGCGCGCGGGCTCAAGATCCATGATGTGCACAGCCAACACATCTCCTGGTTGCGCACCCTCAATGTAGAACGGACCTGTTTGAGGGTTGTCCTTTCCAATCGGAGCTACCTGCGTGGGAAGGTCTGTCGGCTTCTTCACTGATCCATCGTAGCAGTCTTCTGTCCAGGTCTCGAGGATCGTGCCGGGCTTTAGCGTCATCACCGGCGAATGGCCGCCGAAGGTGTACTTCAATTCGTCGTGTCGGGGAATATACCTCACTGTTTGGGCGAGTGAAAGGCTCGCGACCGCGAGAGCGCAAGCAACAAGCCGTGTGATCATACACGCTCCTTTTTCTTGATGGAATACTTCTCAAGCATGAACACTTTGAGTTCATCGAACGAGCCGAAGATCTTTGTCGTGCAGCCGAGAACCCATCCGGGGATATCTTCTAGTTTCGTTTGCGTTACCAAATAAACCGGCTTTTCTAAGAACCTCGCAATCGTGATTTCCCCTTTGGTCCCTGCCCCCTTCTGGGCACTTTCATCCCAGTAACAAACGACGTAATCCGAACGGTGCGCGATCTCCCGGCTATCCAAATCGATCAATTCTCGCACAACCTCTGTGAATCGTTCGAGATTGTCATACTTCAGCTTGCGGAAATTGCCGCTTGGAAATCTCTTGGAAAGGAACTTCTCGCTCTCCCGATTCGGATTAAAGACGCCGTGTTTGAGATTCTTTCGAAGCCAATCCTCCATCTCAAATCGCCAGTCGGCTCCCTCACCTTTCGCGAATTCCATCCCTCCAGAAAGATATGCTTTGAGTGATTTACGAGTCCTCACAAGCCCTCCATAGAAATGTCGCGGTGTGCATGAGCTCAGAAGGTAGGCGTTCCCTCTGAAGTCCGTGCTGAATCTGAATGAGGCAGCCTGGATTTCCCGTTACGATGATATCTGGCTGCACCTTCTTGATGTTCTCAACCTTTCGGTCGAGCAACTTCATCGCGTCGTCGTAATGAACAATGTTGTAGATCCCCGCGCTTCCACAGCACCACGTAGACTCCGGCAGCTCAACGAGTTCGATATCCGGGATCATGTTCAGCAGTTCCCTCGGCTGCTGCCCAATTTTCTGCGTGTGCACGAGATGGCACGCGTCGTGATAGGTGACGCGCTTGCCAGAAAATGGCCTCTGCGAGCGGACTCCGGCATTTCTGGCATTGTTGCCACCGGGTCGAAAGCCCGTCTCCACAAGAAACTCCGTGATGTCCTTCACTTTTCGGGAGATTCTCTCAGCTCGCGGCCCTATTTCCTCGTCATTGGCGAAAATGTGTCCGTACTCCTTCATAAAGGCACCACAGCCCGCCGAGTTTATCACAACATAATCCAAGTCACTGGGATCAAAAAGAGCGATGTTATGACGCGCCATTCGCCGGGCGGTTATCAGATCGCCATTATGGGCCTGCAAAGATCCGCAGCAGGCTTGTCCGCGAGGGATGACTACCTCGCAACCGTGATGAAGGAGCAATCGAACAGTATCGAGGTTGATGTCCGCAAACGCTACGTCCATGATACAGCCCGTGAGGAACCCTACACGGTATCGGGGTTGACCCACCGGTCGAATGACTTCCTCAAGGAGGTCACTCGAAAACTGCTTTGAGATGGTAGGAGTGAGAGGTTGAACATCGTGAAGTTTCCGGGAGACAATCTTGAGAAGTCCGGTGCGCTGCACGAACCATTTCAGTCCGGACTGTTCATAGAAGCGGAGCACTCGCGCCACCGCCTTCAGACGCCCCTGCTTGCTGAACGCCCAATCCATCATCGTCCGCTTGATCATGCTCGACAACCTGCCCTCGTGGCCCCCTTGGAAGATCTGGGCGCGCGCAGATTCCACCAGCGATCCGTACTTTACCCCTGCCGGGCACGCTGTCTCACATGCCTGGCAATCGAGGCAGAAGTTCATCTCCCGGATGAATCCTTCGGTGATTGGCAAATCGCCGTCGGCCACAGCTTTGATCAGACGAATTCTCCCGCGCGGCGAGGATTTCTCCAGACCGGTCAACGCGTAGGTCGGACATGTTGGTAAGCAAAGCCCACAATGCATGCAATTCACAATGACATCGTAGTCGGGGACGTCGACGCCGTGGAATGCAGAAGTGGTCGGTTGTTCGGCGATCATCGCTTCTTATCGGTATTTCCTGAATGGGAGAATAAGTACTAACCCGGCAACGAACCCCCCGATGTGTGCCCACCATGCAACTCCGCCCATGCCGCCGGTTTCGTAGCCCAACGAGATCAAGCCGTTGAAGAATTGCATCACGAACCAGAATCCGAGAACAAGCACCGCAGGTAACTCAACGAATTGGAGAAAGACGAAAATTGGAATAACGGTGATCACCCTTGCACGCGGAAACATGAGCAAGTATGCTCCGAGAATTCCGGAAATAGCGCCGCTCGCTCCAACCGTCGGCACGGTGGAATTTGGATCGATGAACACGTGAAGGAGCGATGCAACGAGGCCGCACAGAAGATAGAAGACCAGATACCGCCCGTGGCCAAGCTTGTCCTCCACGTTATAACCGAACACCCAAAGGTACAGCATGTTCCCGCCGAGATGAAGCCAGCCCCCATGCACGAACAACGAAGTGAACAGGGGCAGCAGCGCTCCAATGCGGATTTGGCCCAACGCGAATGACCCGACGATGTCATTGGGAACGACACCAAAGGCGAACAAGAACTGTTCTAGCTGCGGGCCGAGTGAAACTTCGTACAGAAAGACTGCGATGTTGGCAACTATCAGCGCAATGGTGACAACCGGAACCCGATGGGTCGGGTTCTTGTCCTTCAGCGGAATCACTTTAACAGATTCTTTTGCATAAACTCGACCGTCCGTTTGTAGGCATCCTCGGATGCAGCTTTGTCATGCTTCGGATTGCTCGGATTCGCAAACGCGTGGTCAGCGTCATACATCTTGACGGTGAGTTTCTTGTGGACCTTCGTCATTGCTGCTTCAAACTCCTTAACCTTCGCGGGAGTTATCCCTTTATCCTGCTCACCGAAGATACCGAGCACTGGAGCATTGAGAGTCTTCAACTTCTCGACGTCCGTCTCGGGCATGCCGTAGTACACCACGCATGCCGAAACGCGCTTGCCGCCCATCAGAGCCGTCTGGAGCGACCAGCCGCCTCCAAAGCACCATCCTATTGTGCCGATTTGTGCCTTTGGGCCTACGTAGTCGAGTACACCCTTGATGATAGCTCGTATGCGTTCCTCTTTTACCTCACGCACGTATTTTGCTGCCTCCTCACGCGTGGTCGCAACTTTCGAGTCGTAGAGGTCGAGCGCCAGAACATTGACGTTCCCCAGGTCCTTTTGCAGTTTTTCCCCCTCCTGCTGGATATAGTCATTTAATCCCCACCACTCATGGATGACGAAAAGATACTTGTTCGTTTCGCTCGGTGCATTCACCTCAAATGCACGCCCGTCCTTGCCATCGCTCGTCTTGAAGGTTACGAACTTACCGCGTTGCGGCACGAAATTGAATGGCGCTGGCTCCTCGTGAGTTGCTTTGAACTTCTCATCCGACGCTAACATAACAAATTGCTCCGTTGACGAGGTTGAACAGCACGACTTGGCTGCCTGAGCCGACACGGAGAGTGGTAAGAAGAGCACGAGTATCAAGAGTGTTTTCATCCGAAGATCTCCTCCTCACTTTGTGTGTGTTATGCTTTTCGAAAGAGCACGATCCGATTTGTGTTCGTTCCCGCTCGGTTGTTCTGGATCCCCCAAATGTTCGATGTTTTTGTGAAGCATAGCCGAATATCGATTGACGTCATTGCCTACCACACGTCTTCCGAGCAGCGCAGCTTCGATGATCG